>DATNIV010000350.1:0-33016 GCA_035604255.1 Telmatospirillum sp.
TGCGCGGCGATCTGCGACGCCGCTTGGAAGGCTCGACGTTCTGCGATGGGCCGCGCTTCACCAAATCCCTTGAGGACGCCTTCCGCGACATGTGGACAAAATGGTGCACCGGCCAGGACGTCCGGTGATCGGCATCGATCACCGGATGGCCGGCCACCGGGCGTCACCTCAGTCGAGCGCGGCGCCGCCGCTTTGCAGCCGAATCAGGAAGCTGTCGGCGACGGCGCGCATCGTTTCCGCTTCGTGATTCAAATCCTTGGCGGCGGCGAAAACGCCGCGCGCCGCAGTACTGCCATCTTGGGCGCCCCTGGCGACGCCGACGACATTGCGCGCCACCTCGGCGGTTCCGGCGTGCGCGTCCTGAATATTTCGGGTGATCTCCTGCGTCGCCGCGCCTTGGATTTCGACCGCGGCCGCGATCGCGCCCGACACTTCGTCCATCTCGGCGATGGTCACGCCGATATTGCGGATGGCCTCCACCGCCTGATCGGTTTGCTGCTGGACGGCGGAAATCTGACCTGAGATTTCCTCGGTCGCCCGGGCGGTCTGATTGGCCAGGGACTTCACCTCATTGGCGACCACGGCAAATCCCTTCCCGGCCTCGCCGGCGCGCGAGGCTTCGATGGTCGCGTTGAGCGCCAGCAAATTGGTCTGACTGGCGATATCGGTGATCAGGCTGATCACGTCGCCGATTTTGCTCGCCGCCGCGGCAAGACCGGACACCAGAGCGTCGGTCGTCGCCGCCGTGGCCGCGGCATTCTGCGCAATCACGCTGGCGCGACCGACCTGCGCGGCGATCTCGCGGCTGGAGGCCGCCAGTTCCTCGGACGCCGCCGCCACCGTCTGCACATTGGCCGCCGCCTGTTCGCTGGCCGCCGCCACCGTGATGGCCTGCTGCCCGGTCTGCTCGGAGACACTCGACAACCCTTGCGCATCGCTTTCCAGTCGCGTGGCCGAAGACACCACGCTTTCGATCACTTCGACCACTTTGCTGTTGAATTGTTCGACAAGCCGACCCTGCGCGACGACGGCCTGTTCCTTGGCCAATTGCTCGGCCTTTTGATGATTGGCCAGATCCCGGGCGGCGATCAACTCTTCCCGAAAGACGCCGAGCGTCCGCGTCATTTCACCGATCTCATCGCGGCGCGCGACGGCGGGAATCGGGTCATCCAAATGTCCCGCGGCCAATTGGCGCATCGCGGCAATACTGGCGTCGAGCGGTCGGGTGATCGCTTGCCGGATGAGAAGGAAACTGACCATGCCGGCCACGACCATGACCAACAGAGTGGCCGAAACGATCATCTCCAGGGTTTTTTCGGCCGCCGTCAGAAATTCCGCCTTCTTGATGCCGACGTACAGAATGCCGACCGGCTTGCCCGCCGCATCGCGGATCGGGTCGTAGGCCGTCATATAGGGCTCGCCGAGAATATCGACTTCGCCACGGAAGGACTCATTGCGGCCGATTACCGCGTCATAGGCGGCCCCACGCGCCAATTGCGTACCGATGGCCCGGCCGCCGTCCGCTTTCACCACATTGGTGGAGACGCGCACATCGTTTAAAAAGACCGTCGCCGTCCCGCCGACCAAATCCTTGATCTTGTCGACGACGTCCAAATCGCCATTCAGACGATGATCGCCCACCAGCAACTGCCCGTCGGCAACCCGAAAGGCTTCGCCTTTTCGCGCCAAAACGCTCCAAGCGACCTTCATATTGCTATCGACCCGTTCGCGAGCGGCCGTCGTCGCGCCGTCCCGCAGAATGACGTAGGACACCGCCGAAACCGCCACCGCCAAGAACGCGATGCCCGACAGGATCAGCACCATGATCCGAGGCAGCAAGGAAAGCTGGACCGTCTTTCCGCCTAACATATTGGAAACCATGGAATATCCCCCATACAGACGACAAGGACCACCGATCGGCCGGCGCGACCCCGCGTAAATAACGGATTCTCAGCGTAAAATTGAGTCCCGATTAACGACGCTTACACATGCGTAGTTGAGACATCCCCAAAATCAACTACCGCTGAAGGCACTCCGCCATCTCCCGACAGCCATGCCGATAATCCGCTTGACACCAGGAAACATGATTCAATTTAAATCTTCGTTAACTCAATGGCTTGCAGGATTATGTTTATTCGGGGTACAAACAGCGACTTTCGTAGTTGACGATGGGCGCTGAGGCTCCTGTTCGTTACGTTAAAGACATGGGACGAGGCAATTGAGGGAATTCTCGACAACCATGCCGAACCGGGTGTTGAAGCATTCCTACACCGTTCCTTGCGCCAGTCCGTTCCGTGATGCGGTCGAAACCCTGGCAGATCGGCGCAAGGTGAATGTCGGCGATCTTGCGCGGTCCATCCTGCTGGTGGTGCCACCGGAGATGGTGGCTGCCTTCTGTGATCCGGGCGAACCGCCGATCGAAGACCGGGAAACGGTGGTGCTGAAGTCCGGTCCGGCCGAGGGACGGCCATGGCGGCGCAAGCCGCGTCTGCAGGTCCGCATGCCCCCCGGTCATGATATTCCCTTTATCCGCAAGGCCTTAGCTCTGGCGCTGGCCATGGATAAGGGCGAGGTGGCGGTCTCCGTCGCCGATGGCAACCGCGTCGAGGAACAACGAGTCCGCCGCGAGGAACAAAGTTCGAAGCTGGTCGAAATCAACGAGGAATTGGACCGCTTGCGTACCATTGTTTCGGTGCTGGCGTTCGAACCATTGCCCGATGGCGTCCGCTCACGCGGCGATGCGCTGCATGTCCTCGGTTTTCCGCCGAGTTCCGAGCCCGATACACGGACGCTGAGAGCGAAATTCCGCATGCTGGCGACCATCCACCATCCCGACAGCCACTATGGCAGCCATCAAAGAATGAGCCAGCTCAACCAGGCGATGGAATTTCTCCGCCATCACATGGGCTGAAAAAAAGGCCGGGACAAATGTCCCGGCCTTTTTCCTATCTGCGAAAGACCAGCCTAGTCGCGGCGGTCGCCGAACAGCCGCAGCAGCATCAAAAACAGATTGATGAAGTCCAGATAGAGGGTCAAAGCGCCCATGATCGCTTTTTTGCCGGCGGTTTCGCTATCATCGGCACCCCAGTACATTTCCTTGATCTTCTGCGTGTCCCAAGCGGTCAGACCGGCGAAGATGCCGACGCCGGCGACCGAGATCACGAACTGCAGGGCCGAACTGGCGAGGAACATATTCACCAGCATGGCGATCATCAGTCCCCACAGGCCCATCACCAGGAAGGTGCCGAAGGCCGAGAGATTGCGTTTCGTCGTATAGCCATAAAGGCTCAATCCGGCGAAGGAGGCCGAGGTGATGAAAAACACGCGGGTGATGGACGCCCCGGTGTAAACCAGGAAAATGGACGACAGAGACACGCCCATCAACCCGGCATAAAGCCAGAAAAGCCCTTGCGCCGTGCTGGCCCGCATGCGGGCGATTCCAAAGGAAATGGCGAAAACCAGCCCAATGGGGGCGATGATCACCAGCCAGCCGAGACCGGTGGGCGAAGCGCCGCGCAGGCCGGCCTGGAAAAACAGCTGATTGAGCGCCGGCGTTCCGGCCACCAGGGCGGCGACCAGGCCGGTCAGAGCCAGGCCCGACGCCATGTAGTTGTAAACACGCAGCATATACTGACGCAGGCCGACGTCGATCTGTGCAGCCTCCGCTTGCCCGCGCGTCCACGTACCACGTTGTGTTTCGAAGGCCATGTGTAACCTCGTAAAAGGGTTCGAAAGTCAGTAGCCTAATATGGCACGAAAGCGTTTCGAATCAAGTCGACGCCACTTTTCGCTTCAATCGTGGCGCAAGTGAGGCGCTGTTTTCGTCGCAAGAACGCGCAAGGTGCCGACCACCCCGAACAGGGTCACCGCCAGAACGCCGCCCAAGGCCGTTGCCGCCACCGGCAGCGGCAGAAAGACCCAATCGGCCTTCAAGACGTGGACCAGCACGGCCCACGCCGCCAGACTGCCCAATATCGCCGCCAAGACTGCGGTCGCCGTTCCCAGCAAGGCGAATTCCAGCACCAGGGCCTGCAGCAGATCGGCCCGCCGCGCGCCGAGAACCTTGAGCAGCACGGCTTCGCGGGTCCGCCGTTGACGCCCGGCCGCGATCGCTCCGGCCAGAACCAGGGCTCCGGCGACCAAGGTCACCAGCGCCGCGCCGCGAATCGCCATGCCGGCGTTGGTCACCACGGCCTTGACCAGTTCCAGCGCCTCTTTGACCCGAATCGACGACGCATTGGGCAGGGCCGCCGTGATGGCCCGTTCGACGGCGCTTTCCCGACCGGCCGGCGTCTGCACCGTGGCGATATAGGTCGACGGCGCGCCGGCCAGGGCTTGCGGCGTCAGGATGAAGGTGAAGTTCATCGACAGGCTCGACCAGTCGATTTCGCGCAAATTGGCCACAGCAGCGGTGATCTCGCGGCCCAAGACATTGACCGTAATGGTCTCGCCGACCGTGAGGCCGAATCCCTTGGCGATCCCGGCATCCAGGGAGACCAGGGGCGGCCCGTCATAATCGGCGGCCCACCACCGGCCGGCCACCACCCGGGCATCGGCGGGCTGCGTGGCGGCGGACGACAGCCCACGGTCCCCGCGCACCGCCCATTGCGCATCCGGAGCGATCGCCACCTGCTCGACCGGAACGCCGTTGATGCGGCTGATCCGCCCGCGCACCATCTGAGCCCGCTTGGCCTCGCCCCCCGCCGCGACCACCGTGCGGTCGAACAGGGCCGTCTGATCGGGTTGGATGTCGATGAAGAAGAAGGCGGGCGCCTGGGCCGGGATCCGCTCATCGAACTGGCGATTGAGATTGGCCTGCACCAGGGCCACCGTGACCAACAGGGTTAATCCCAACCCAAGCGACAAAACGACACCCCGCGTCGGCGCCCCGGGCCGGTACAGCGACGACAGGCCGAGACGCCAGACCGGACTGCCGCCGGAGCCGAGCCGCCGGGCCAGGGCGCGGGCGATCACCACCAGGCCTGAGCCGGCCATCAGAAACAGCGCCAGCACACCGGCCGAGCCGCCGACGAACCAGCCGGCCAATCTTCGATCGGCCGCCGAGCCGATCGCCAGGGCCGCCAATCCGGCACCGGCGACGAGAATTGCCGCCAGCGTGCGAAGGCTGGGGCGATACCGATGACCGGCGACGATGTCGCGAAACAAGGTGGCCGCCGGAACCGCGGCGGCGCGGGCCAGCGGCCAGATGGCGAAGGCCAGAGTCGTCAGGGCGCCGAAACCGGCGGCTTCGGCCAAGGGAGCGGGAAAGACGCCAAGACGGGCCGCCACCGGCAATTTGTCGCCGAACGCGGCCACCATCACCCAGGGAAGCGCCGCGCCGGCCGCCAGACCGACGGCGATGCCGAGCGCGGCGAGGGCGGCCACCTGCAGGAAATAGGCCGTCTGGACCAATCGGCGGGGCGCGCCGAGACATTTCAGGATGGCGATGCTGGTCATCCGGCCGTCCAGAAAGGTCTTGACCCCATTGCCGATGCCGATGCCGCCGACCAGCAGCGCCGTCAGGCCGACCAGGGTGAGGAACAGGGTCATCTGGTCGAGGAACCGCTTGACGCCGGGCGCCGCTTCCGCGGCATCGCGGATTTGCCAGCCGGCATCGGGAAAGCGCTGCGCGACCGCCGCCTTGAACTCCGCCGCCGTCAGCCCCGGATGGAACCGGATCAGCAAAGCGTAATGCACCACGCTGCCCGGTTGCAGTAAGTTCGTTTCGGGCAAGGCCCGGGCATCGATCAGCAAACGCGGGCCGAGCGAAAATGCCGTGGTCACCCGATCGGGTTCGCGTTCGATCACCACGCGCAAGGCCAATTTCGCCTCGCCCACGCTCACCACATCGCCCAGTTTGGCGCCCAGGCGGTCGAGCAGATTGGCGTCGACCGCTGCCCCCCAGACGCCGTCTTGCCGCTGCAGCGCCTGATCGAGGCTTTGTCGGGGTTGCATCTCCAGCTGCCCGAACAGCGGATAGCCCTCGTCGACACCTTTCACCTCGACCAATGTTTGCCGGTCGCCATCGGTTGAACGGGCCATGGCCCGCATCCCGACGGATTCGGAAAGGGTGCCGAACCCTGCGAGAAACTGCCGTTCTTCCGCGCTGGGCGGGCGATAGGACAGACGCAATTCGGCGTCGCCGCCCAGCAGGGCCTGGCTATCTTCGCTCAAAGCGCGGCGCAAGGCGGCGTCGAGAGACGCCGCGGCAGCGATGGCCGCCACCCCCAACGCCAGACAGGCGACGAAAATTCCGAATCCCTTGAGGCTGCCGCGCAATTCACGGCGCGCCAGAACGAGCGGCAACCAGCTCATGATCCGGCGCTCTCGCCGGCGATCCGGCCGTCTTTGATCTGCACGATCCGCTGACAGCGGGCCGCCAGCGCCGGATCATGGGTGATCAGCAGCAAGGTGGTGCCGGTTTCCCGATGCAAGCCGAACAGCAGATCGATCACCGCCTGGCCGTTGGCCAAATCGAGATTGCCCGTCGGCTCGTCGGCCAGCAACAACCGCGGCCGGCCGGCGAAGGCGCGGGCCAACGCCACCCGTTGCTGCTCGCCCCCCGACAGTTGGCCGGGATAGTGGGACAAGCGCTCGGAGAGACCGACCAGTCCCAGCAGCCGTTCGGCCTCGGGGCGCGCATCCTGGCGCCGGGCCAATTCCATGGGAATCGCCACATTCTCGAGCGCGGTCATGGTGGGAATCAGATGGAAGGCCTGAAAGATGATGCCGACATTCTCGCGGCGAAAAGACGCCAAGCCGTCCTCGTCGAGAGCGGACAGATTGCATCCGGCAACCTCGACATGCCCGCCGGTCGGTCGTTCCAGGCCGGCAATGACCATCATCATCGTCGATTTGCCCGATCCCGAGGGACCAATGACGCCAATAGTCTCGCCCGGCCGGACCAAAAGATCGATTCCGCGCAGAATATTGACCGCGCCGGCCTGACTTGCCAGCGTAAGCGTGACATCATCGAGCGCGATGATGGGTTGGTCGGCAGGAGTGGGATTGATCATGTTCGGGTTCTCTGGTCGCCAGGCGACGGAAGGAAAGAAACGCCTGACATTGTGCGGGCGGGTGTGGTGGGGATATGGTCTGCTGGCCTTGTTTGTCAACGTTACCGGCTCTTCCGCCATGGCGGCCACACAAATACGCATCCTGGCCTTCGGCGACAGTTTGACCGCCGGCTACAATCTCCCGCCCGCCGATGCTTTCCCCGTAAAGCTGGAAGCGGCGCTCCGGGCCAAGGGCTATGCCGTCCAGGTGATCAATGCCGGCGTTTCCGGCGACACCACGGCCGGGGGGCGGGCCCGTCTCGACTGGGCCTTGGCCGACAAGCCGGATTTCGCCATCGTCGAATTGGGGGCCAATGACGCCTTGCGCGGCCTCGATCCGACGCAGGCGTTCAGCAATCTCGACGCCATCTTGGGCCAACTCGACGCGCATCATGTCAAGATCCTGCTGGCCGGCATGCTGGCGCCGCCCAATTTGGGCAGCGACTACGGTCGGACGTTCAACGCCATCTATCCGAAATTGCGGACCAAATGGCAGGTGCCGCTCTATCCCTTTTTTCTGGAGGGCGTGTCGCTGCATCCCGAACTGACCCTGGCCGACGGCCTGCATCCCAACGCGCAAGGCGTCGAGCGCATCGTTTCCGGCATCCTGCCCTCGGTCGAGGCTTTGCTGCGCCCGCCGGCGGCCGGACAAGGCAAGGCGGCGCCATGACCAATTTTCGCGCCGCCGCCGCCGAAGGCGACCATTGGGGCCTGGTCGCCAAAGCCTGCCTGCAACAGATGGCGCCACTGCCGCCCGGCGCCAATCTGGGTTTTCTCTACGTCACCGAGGGCTTTGTCGATGCCTTGTCGTCGATCATCGTCTTCCTGCGCGAAATGACGTCGGTCGATCAGTGGGTGGGGGGCGTCGGCTTTGGCGTGTTCGGCCCGGACAGCGAGACACGGGAACGCAATGCGCTCGCCATCATGGTGGGCGCCGTCGATGCAGATACCATCCGGCCCTTCGCCACGTTCGATCCGGCCGACCAGGACGGTTTTCTGGCCGAACATGGCGCCTGGTTGGCCAACCAAACGGCGATTACCGCCCTGGTGCATGGCGATCCCCATGCCCCCAGCGTGGGAGGCGTGGTGGCGGATCTGGCGGCGGCCGGACGGGCCTTTCTGGTCGGCGGTCTGACGGCGCCCGGAGAAGGGCCGCGCCAGATCTGCGGGCGCATCGACGACTCTTTGATTTCCGGGCTCATGATGGGGGACGGCATCGCCTTGGCCACCGGATTGACCCAAGGCTGCTCGCCCATCGGCGGCCGCCACCGGATTACCGAGGCCGTCGACAATGTGATCATGCAATTGGACGGCGTTTCCGCCTTGCAGACGTTGAAAGCCGAGGCTGGAGACATCATCAGCCGCGACCTCAGGCGCGCGGCGGGTTACATCCATGTGGCGCAACCGATCGCCGGATCGGATCAAACCGATTACATGGTGCGCGGTCTTTTGGCCATCGATCCGACCCATGGCTGGCTGGCGATCGATGGCGCGTTGAGCGTCGGCGACCAGATGCTGTTCGTGCGCCGCGATCCCTGGGAAGCGCAAAAGGATTTGCAACGGATGCTCGACGGCTTGGCCCGGCGATTGGCTGGCCGGACCATCCAGGCCGGCATCTATATTTCCTGCGTCGCGCGCAATCATCTGTTCGGCGAAGAGGGGCTTGAAGGCGAAATGATCCGCGAAACCCTTGGCGATTTTCCCATGGTCGGCTTTTCCGCCAGCGGCGAGATCTGTTACGACCGGCTCTACAGTTTCACCGGTATCCTGGCGCTCTTTCTTTAAGTGTTTCGATGATTCGCCTGTTCGTCGGTCTCGCTCTCCCGGATCTCCTCAAGCAGCGTCTGGCCATCCTGTCCGGCGGCTTGCCCAACAGCCGCTGGACGCCTGCGGAAAACCTGCATTTGACCTTGCGTTTCATCGGCGATATCAACGAAATCACCGCCGATGACATCGACGAAAATTTACGCGGCATCCGGGTGGCGGCGTTCCCTTTGGAAATCGGCAGTCTTGGCACATTCAACGCGGGACGGCGCGCCTACAGCTTATGGGTCGGCGTACAACGCTCAAGCTCCCTGATGCTGCTGCAAGAAAAGATCGAGCGGGCGGTAGTCCGCGCCGGCTGTCAACCGGAAAGACGGCGCTTCCAGCCGCATGTCACCTTGGCCAAACTGAAGGATCCGCCGCTCGAGCGCCTCCAGGGCTATATCGCCGGCCACAATTTGTTCCGGACGTCGCTCGACGTGTCGTCCTTCACCTTGTTTTCCAGCCATCTCGGCCACGGCGATCCGATCTACCGGGCCGAGTGCGACTATCCATTGGTCGAGGGATAACGGGAAGAAATACAACTATTTATCGTCATTGCCGGACTTGATCCGGCAATCCATTTGTCGGCAGGGCATCCTTGTCAGGTGGAAAAGACAAATGGACCCACGGGTCAAGCCCGTGGGTGACGATATTTGGTTGTCTTTTCCGTTGATTGACCGACCTGCAGTCGACGCAATCGTCATGCCGGGCAGCCGCCCGGCGATGACGAGCATGACCTTACGCCGACGTATCTACTCCGGCGTCGCCCGGCTGGGGCTTCGGCCCGCCCTTGGAGACGCCGACCATGGCTTCCCGCAGCAGACGGTCATGAATGACGTAGCCGGCCTGCATCTCCAGCACCACGGTCCCGGCCGGTTTGGTCGCGTCCTCGATTTCCATCATGGCCTGATGCTGATGCGGATCGAATCGTTGTCCCAAAGACAGGATCCGCTTGATGCCGTAGCGTTCCAGAGTGCTGAGGAAGGTCCGTTCGGTCAGCTCGACGCCTTCCGTCAGTTTGTGTGCCATCGCATCATTGGCGCGCGCTTCGGCGGGAATGCTTTCCAGCGCCCGATGCAGATTGTCGGCGACCTGCAAAATGTCCTTGGCGAAATTGCCGACGGCATATTTGCCCCGGTCTTCCGCCTGCTGCTCGAGACGGCGACGGACATTTTCGGTTTCCGCCACGGCACGCAGCAGCTGGTCCTTGAGCTTCACGACCTCGGCTTCCAGTTCGACCTCGCGCGGGCTGAGCTCCGCTGGCGCGTCCGGTGGCGCGGTCTCCGCGGCGGACTCGAGGTTGGTCGGTTCCGGCGGAGTGTCGGTGGTCTGAGGCTGATCCTGAGTCATGGGGTTCCTTACGTTTTTCATCCAATAAGACGCCCGATCACCTTGGCGGTGTAATCCACCAGTGGGATGATCCGGCCATAATTGATGCGTGTCGGGCCAATCACGCCGATGGCTCCGACGATCTGTTCGCGGCTGTTATGATAGGGTGCGACGATCATCGTGCATCCCGATACCTTGAACAGTTCATTTTCCGCACCGATAAAAATCTGCACACCCTCGGCGCCGTGGGTCAATTCCAGCAGATTGAGCAATTGTTCCTTGGTTTCCAGGGCCTCGAACAAGGCGCGAATGCGTTCCAGGTCATCGAGCGCCGTCACATCGTCGAGCAGATGGGATTGACCGCGCACGATCAACTGACCGCCCTTGTTGCCTCCGGCCCAGGTGGCGAGACCGGCGGCGACCACTTTGCCGGTCAATTCGTCCAGTTGCGTGCGCTGGCTTTCCAATTCATCGAGAATCTGCCGCTTGGCCTCATCCAGGGTGCGCCCGATCAGGCGCGCGTTCAGATAATTGGTGGCTTCCACCAGGGCCGAGGGCGTGACCTCGCGCGGCAATTCGAGCACGCGATTTTCCACCAGCCCATCGTCGGTCACCAAAACCACCAAGGCGCGGCCGGGGCCCAAGGGAACGAATTCGATATGTTTCAGCGCCACCTGACTTTTCGGCGCCAGCACCAATCCGGCGCAGCGCGACAGGCCGGACAGCGTGGACAGCGCCTCTTCAAGCAAGGTTTCCAAACTCTTGCCGGTGGTCCGGCAGTGCGCGTCGATACGATCCCGTTCCGATTCGGCGAGCTTGCCCAATTCGAGCAGACCGTTGACGAACAGGCGCATCCCGGCCTCGGTCGGCAAGCGACCCGCCGACGTGTGCGGCGCATAAAGCAAACCGGCGTCTTCGAGATCGGCCATGACATTGCGCACCGTCGCCGGCGACAGCGTCATCGAAAGACGGCGAGACAGCGTGCGCGAGCCGACCGGTTCGCCGGTCGCCACATAGGCGTCGACGATCTGGCGGAAGATCTCGCGGGAGCGTTCGCTCAACTCGATGACGTTTTTGCTGCGCGTCATGGCCTGAAAACAGTTCGAAAAACGGGCGGTGCTGAAATGTAGTGACCCAACCTTAAGCCGTCAACGTGCCCTGCGCTCTTGTTTTCAAGCGCGGCATCCGTTGAAACCCGCATCCTTCAGCCAAGCGATATATGGTTTACCCCTCCTAACGGATTATCTTTATTCTTGAAATAATTTTATAGAAAAGATAGGGGTGCAAACCATAATAGTGAGATTATAAACGACTTATTATATGACAATAGTCGAATTATCTCTCTAATAATTTGAAACACTCCCTATCTTGACGACATATAATTAATATATATTTTACATATTTGTAACGAATCAGATATTTTATGTAAATGTAATAAGTCACCACCGCTCCTTGACCAAAAAATATTTTATGTGCACACTTTTTGCGCTTCGTGGCCATGGCGATCAAAATATAGGCAAGTGCACACGGTTCGGTACCGTGCGGCCCAATGTCCGCGTCTTAACCGGAGAAGGACTCAAGCGGTGATGTCGATCAAAATGAAAGTCGTTTGCGCGCTCGTCATCATGCTCGTCGCCACGATCGTCGCTGGCGGCGTGATCGTCACGATGCTGATCGATCAAAAACCGCAGCTGATCAGAATGGAAGACGAATCCCAGCAGATGGCTGATTCGGTCATACCGCTGCTGGTGTCGATCGAAGGCATCAAGTTCGACGTGGTTCAGGTGCAACAATTCCTTTCCGACGTCTCCGCCACGCATCACGATGACGGTTACAAGGATGCCGAAACCTTTGCCGGCAAATTCACCACCGACATCGCCGCTGCGCGAAGGGCCGCGAAGACGTTGGGATTGAGCGACGTTCAAAAGAAACTGGACGATATCGCCGATCAGTTTCCGCCCTATTACGCGCTTGGGCGCAAGATGGCGGCGGTCTATGTGAGCGACGGCATCGAAGCCGGCAATGTCTTGATGGAAGACTTCGACAAGATCTCCGACCGTCTGACCGAAACAACGAACGGTTTGTCGGACTCGATCACTACCGTTTCCACTGCCGGTGTCACCGCTTTCGCGACCGGAAGCCGGTTCCTTCGCGAAAGTCACAACACCTTGTTGACGATCGTCGTTCTGTCGCTCTGCTTGTCCGTCGTGGTCGGTGTCGGCGCGGGTGTCTATCTTCTTTCCTTGTTACGCACCGCTTTTTCCCAATTGGAAGGCGACATGGAAACCGTGCTGTCGGACCGTGACCGTCCGCTGCGCTTGAGTGAGCGCAAAGGCGACGAATTCGGGAAAATCGCCGATGTGCTGAAAGCGTTTCGGGATCAGCGGCGTGACGTCGCCCGGTTGGCCGCCGAGCAAGAAAAGATAAATGCCGCCAACACGGTCCGCAGCCGCACCCTTGAGAGCTTGGCGGAGACCTTCGACCAAGGGGTCTCCGGATTGTTGGAAAAGGTGACGATCGCCACGAGTTCACTGGAATCCACCGCGCAAGCGATGTCGGCCACAGCCGAACAAACCAACCGTCAGGCCACGGCGGTGGCAACGGCAAGCGAAGAAGCCTCTGCCAGCGTATCAACCGTCGCCAGCGCCGCCGAACAACTTTCGTCGTCGATCGCGGAAATCGGCCGACAGGTCGAACAGTCCAGCCGCATTTCGCAGGCCGCCTCGCAAGAAGCCGGTCATACCAACGCAACCGTCAAGGGCTTGGCCGAAAGCTCGGTGAAAATCGGCGACGTGGTGCGTTTGATCAATGACATCGCCAGCCAGACCAACCTGCTGGCGCTCAACGCGACGATCGAGGCGGCGCGCGCCGGAGAAGCCGGCAAAGGCTTTGCCGTGGTCGCCAACGAGGTCAAGAGTCTGGCCAATCAAACGGCCAAGGCCACCGAGGAGATCAGCGCGCAAATCGGCGCCGTGCAAGCCTCGACGACCGAAGCCGTCACGGCGATCGCCGCCATCGTCAAACGCATCGACGAGATCAACGAAATCGCCGCGGCCATCGCCGCCGCCGTCGAGGAACAGTCGGCCGCAACCGCCGAAATCGCCCGCAACGTCCAGCAGGCGGCCGCCGGAACGCAAGGGATATCGCAAAACATCGGCGGCGTGACGCGCGCGGCCGGCGAAACGGGTTCAGCGGCCGAACACGTGTTGGCGTCGGCACGCAGCCTTTCTCAAGAGTCCTCGCTTCTCAAGAAAATGGTGGCGGGATTTCTGGAAAATACGAAGAAAGCTTAACCTGTCTTTCTCACACGCCCGTCATCCGCCGAAACACCCATGGCGTAATTTATAGCTACCGTCTGGACGCTACGCGTTCCAGACGGTAGCCTGCCGGCTCATCATCGTTTTTCAGAGGATTTCTTAATGAGACCGTCGGGCCGCGCGCCGAATCAGCTTCGCTCCATCATCTTGGAACCCGCCTTCAGCAAATATGCCGAAGGCTCCTGCCTCGCGCGCTTTGGCGACACCCATGTCCTGTGCACCGCCTCGGTGGACGAAAAGGTTCCGCCGTTCCTGCGCAACACCGGCAAGGGATGGGTGACCGCCGAATATGGCATGCTGCCGCGCTCGACCCACAGCCGAACCGACCGCGAGGCGGCGAGAGGCAAGCAATCCGGCCGGACTCAGGAAATCCAGCGCCTGATCGGACGCTCGCTCCGCGCGGTGACCAAACTCACCGCCATGGGCGAAATTCAGATCAAGGTCGATTGCGACGTCATTCAGGCGGACGGCGGCACCCGCACGGCCGCCATCACCGGGTCCTATGTCGCGCTTTATTTGGCGTTCCAGAAGCTGGTCTCGCTTGGGACTCTGGCCTCCATTCCGCTGATCGGCCAGGTCGCCGCCGTCTCCTGTGGACTTTATAAGGGCGTTCCGGTTCTTGATCTGGATTATGCCGAGGATTCCAACTGCCAGGCCGACAGCAATTTTGTGCTGACCGCCGACGGAAAAATTGTTGAAATCCAGGGCACCGCCGAGGAAACGCCGTTCAGCCAATCCGAATTCCTGGCTTTGCTGAGTTTGGCGCAGCAGGGCGTCGAAGACTTGGCCGAAGCGCAGCGAAAGGTTTTGGGATTGTGACGAGACGAAAGTTCACCGCCGGGAGGCTGGTCATTGCCAGCCACAATTCCGGCAAGGTCTGCGAGATTTCCGAATTGTTGGCGCCTTTTGGCGCCGACGTTCTTTCCGCCGGCGAATTGAACTTGGCGGAACCGGAAGAAACCGGCCGCAGCTTCGTCGAAAATGCCGAACTGAAGGCCCGCGCCGCCGCCGAAGCAACCGGCCTGCCGGCCTTGGCCGATGACTCAGGGTTGGCGGTGCTGGCCTTGAATGGCGATCCGGGCATCTTTTCGGCGCGCTGGGCCGGACCGACCAAAGATTTCAGCTATGCCATGAAGAAAATCGAGAAGGCGTTGGGCCATGCGCCGGATCGCCGCGCGCATTTCGTCTGCGCCCTCGCCTTGGCGTGGCCGGACGGGCATGTGGAAAGCGTCGAGGGCTTCGTGCATGGCGAATTGGTTTGGCCGCCGCGGGGAAACCAAGGCTTCGGTTACGATCCGATGTTCTTGCCCAACGGCCATGCGCTGACCTTCGGTGAAATGGCGCCGCAGGAAAAACACCAGATCAGCCACCGCGCCAACGCCTTCCGTCAACTGGTCGATGCCTGTTTCGAGCCGGTATGAGCGGCGCCTTCGGCATTTATGTGCATTGGCCGTTCTGCCTGTCGAAATGCCCCTATTGCGACTTCAACAGTCACGTCGCGACGTCGATCGACCAGACCGGCTGGCGGAATGCCTTGTTGACGGAACTGGCGTTTTTCGCCGGCGAAACGACAGGCCGCCAGGTCACCAGCGTCTTTTTCGGCGGCGGCACGCCGTCTTTGATGGCGCCGTCGACCACCGACGCCCTGTTGAGCGCCATCGCCGGTCACTGGTCCATGGCCGAGGATGTCGAAATCACCTTGGAGGCCAATCCCGGCACCATTGACGCGGCCAGCTTTCACGCGTTCCGCGCCGCCGGCGTCAACCGCCTGTCGATGGGGCTGCAAGCCCTGGACGATTCCTCGCTGCGTTTTCTCGGGCGCCGGCATGATGTCGCCCAGGCCATTGCCGCCGTGGATTTGGCGCGATCGATTTTTCCGAGGATCTCCTTCGACCTGATCTATGCCCGCCCCGGCCAAACGCCGGCCGACTGGGAGCTCGAGCTGCGCCGGGCCATCGATCTGGCCGCCGACCATCTGTCGCTCTATCAATTGACCATCGAGGCGGGAACCGCCTTTCACCCGGCCCATGCCCGCGGCGATTTCATTTTGCCCGACGAAGACGCCTCGGCCGAAATGTTCGATCTGACCCAAACCCTCGCCACGGCCCACGGCCTGCCGGCTTATGAAATTTCCAACCACGCCCGGCCGGGCGCTGAATGCCGCCACAATCTCGTCTATTGGCAGGGCGATGACTATCTTGGCATCGGCCCGGGAGCCCACGGGCGGCTGACCGATCGTTCGGGCGTCGTCTGGGCGCAGAACCAGCACCGCGCACCGGAAACATGGCTCTCGGCCGTCGGAAAATTCAGCCATGGCACCCGCGAAAAGACCGCCCTGACCGCCGAGGAGCGAATCGCCGAACTGGTGATGATGGGCTTGCGTTTGAACGACGGCCTCTCCGCCGACCGCTTTCGCCGCCAAACCGGCCGGGATTTAAGGAGCGCCCTTAATCGTTCCGGACTCGATATGATGTGCACCGAGGGTTTTCTGAGCTGGACCGACACCCATTTACAGGCAACCCATAAAGGGCGACTGGTCCTCAATTCGGTGATCGGCGCCCTGCTGACATAACGCTATATCTTCGGAATCTTTTGATTTGAATTCACCACAGAGGCACAGAGAACAGAGAGAAACATATTAGTTTCAAACATTTCTCTGCGATCTCTGCGCCTCTGTGGTGAATTTTACCAAATTATCCAACTTCAATAAGCCGCCTGGAAGCTGGCCGGGGCCGGGGCGATTTCCTTGTCGGCGCCACCGGCCTGTACTTCGCGAATGGCGTAACCCCGTTCCGCCGTGCCATCGGAGCGCAAGCGGAAGAGGCCGTCGACGCCGGCGAACCCCAGCGGATTGCCGAGCGCGGCCTGCGAAAAGTCGCGAGACCCGCGTCGCGCCAGCACCGCCGCCAGCGATGTGGCGTCATAGGCCAATGAGGCCAGCCGTGACGGCCGTCCACCGAAAGCCTTGGTATAGCGGTTGTCGAAATCGAGATGACTGGCTTCCGGCGGCGCCGCGTACCACGCACCGATCAGCGCCGGTTCGCTGCCGAGATGGCTTTCTTCCCACAGCATGGTGCCCAGCAGCTTGATCTGAGCCGGATCGATTCCCTGTTGCGCCAACTGGGCGGCGATATTGCGCAGGCGCTGCCCTTCGTCCGGCAGAAGCAGCGCATCGAAGCCGATGTCGCCGGGACGCTTGGGATCGCTTTTCACCAAATGCCGGATGGTCTGCCCGATATCCACGGCGTTGGGATCGTAATATTGTAAGCCGCTGATGCTGACGCCCAGGGTCGGGGCGTTATTCGACAGATATTCGACGACGATACGCCCATAATCGGTCGATGGCGCCAAAATCGCCAGACGCGTGCGATTGGTGCCGCGGGCATAGTCAACCGCGCGCAAGGCTTGCTGTCCCGGCAGGAACCCCAGGGCATAGACGCCGTTGCCGGCCGCCGTGCGATCCGCGGTAAAGGACAGCATGCTGATGCCGGCCTGGCGCGCGAGCGGCGCCGCGGCTTTCGCCTCGACAGAGAACAACGGCCCGATGATGATGTCGGCATGCTGGGACAAGGCTTGTTGCGTCGCCGCCACCGCCCCCTCGGCGCTGCCCTTGCTGTCGAACGGCAACAGATTGAAGGAATTGTCGGCCATTTCGAACAGGGCCAGTTGCGCCGCGTTGAACAGCGCCGCGCCAAGCGGCGCCGACGGACCACTGAGCGGCACGAGCAAGGCGACGGTCGCCGGACGGCCCGGCGCCATGACCGGCGCCGACTGCTGTTGCGGCGGCGGCGGCTGCACAGGCGCCTCCGGAAGTTTCGGCGGCGAGGGCGCCGGAACGACGATTGGCGGAGCAGGCGGCTTGGCGGGTTCGGGTTGCGGTGCTACATGTGAGCAGGCACCGACCAGCAGCCCAAGGGCCAAGGTGAAAATAAGCGAAAAGCGAAAGCGAGGCATCATCAATGCGGGACGGCGCAAGCGCGGTCTCCCGTTCCAAGAGGATAGCGGGAGACCAGCCTAACCAGACAACGCCCGGAAGTAAACCGGTGGCGGGACTTTATCTGGTGGCAACACCGATCGGCAATCTCGACGACATCACCTTGCGGGCGCTAAAGGTGCTGAAAAGCGCCGATTTGATTGCTTGCGAGGATACGAGGGTGACAGGAAAATTACTGTCGCTGCTTGGGCTCACCGGGACGGCCTTGAGCCCTTATCACGAACATAATGCCGAACGGGCACGGCCAGCGCTGCTCGCCCGCATCCGCGAAGGCGCGGTGGTGGCCCTGGTGTCGGACGCCGGGACGCCCCTGGTGTCCGATCCGGGCTTCCGTCTGGTGCGCGCCTGCTTGGCGGAAGGCCTGATGGTGACCAGCCTGCCCGGACCCTCGGCGGCGCTGACCGCCCTGCAATTGTCCGGTCTGCCCTGCGACCGTTTTCTGTTCGCCGGATTTTTACCGGTGAAAACCGGAGCGCGCCACGAAACCCTGCAAGAGCTGTCCGCCGTTCCGGCCACTCTTTTGTTCTACGAATCGCCCCGCCGGCTGGCCGACAGCCTAACCGCCATGGCCGATGCCCTTGGTCCGCGCGACGCGGCCGTGGCCCGCGAATTGACCAAGCTCTATGAAGAAGTGCGTCGCGGCACTCTGGCGGACTTGGCGGCGCATTATGCCGCCGCCGGGCCGCCGAAGGGCGAAGTGGTGATCGTCGTCGGACCGCCGGCCGCGGCGCCCGTCACCGGCGAAGCGGAGCTCGACACGGCCTTGCGGCGGGCCTTGGCCGGCGCCTCTCTGCGCGACGCCGCCGCCGCCGTCGCCACGGCCACCGGCCTGCCAAAACGCCAGGTCTACAGCCGCGCCGTCGCCCTTTTGGCCGAACCCGAGGAATGACCGCCGAGGGCTTCGACCGGAAACTGCGTGGACGGAACGCCCGCCGTCATGGCCGCTGGGCGGAGATCGCCAGTCTTTGGCTGTTGCGCCTGAAAGGTTATTCGATCGTTGCCCATGGCCATGTGACGGGCCGCGGCACGGGAGCCGGGGAAATCGACATCGTTGCCCGGCGCGGCCGTCTTTTGGCGTTCGTCGAGGTTAAAAGCCGGAGCAACCGGTCTTTGGCGGCAACCGCCATTTCGCGCAATCAACGCCATCGTCTCACCCGAGCGGCGGCGGCCTTTATCGCCCATCGACCCGACCTCGCCGATTGTTCCATCCGTTTCGATGCGATTTTGCTGGCGCCTTGGCGCTGGCCTTGTCATCTGATCGACGCTTGGCGAGACGAGAGCTAGCCTGTATTTTTCTTCAATCCACGTCAACCATCGGAGACTGCCCGCTGTGACTCATCTCTCCAAGGTCGGTGCCGCCCTCTTTCTTGCCGTCATGACCTCTGCTTGCGATCCGGTGACCGCCGTGGTCGGCGGAGCGGCCACCATCGGCGTCGGAGCCGCCGAAGAACGTGGACTCGAGGGCGCCGTCGACGACACCAAAATTCGGACCTCCATCAACGATCTCTGGATTCGCCAGGATTTCGATCTGTTCCGCAATGTGTCGCTGACCGTCAGCGAGGGCCGGGTGATGCTGACCGGATCGGTGAAAAAGCCGGAAAACCGGGTCGATGCGGTGCGCCTGGCCTGGCAGGCGCCCGGCGTCCGTCAGGTGATCGACGAGATCCAGGTTGAGGATCAGTCCGGGTTCGCGGATTACACCGGCGACGTTTGGATCGCCAACAAACTGCGGACTCGTCTGATGTTCGACGGGCAGATCAAGAACATCAATTACACCGTCGATGTGGTGAACGGCGTGGTCTATTTGATGGGCATCGCCCAAAATCAGGGCGAGTTGGACCGCGTCATCGCCCATGCGCGCGATACCAGCGGTGTGAAACGTGTGGTCAGTCATGTCGTTTTAAAGAACGACCCAAAACGTCAATCATGACGGGATGAGTGGGATGACCTCGTTGTCCCTATCGCTGGCGGAGGCAAAGCGGCAGTTGGCCCGGTTGGGCAGCCTGCCGGATTCGGCCATTGATCTGGCGGAGGCCGGGCTGATGCTGGCCCGGTTCGATCATCCGGCCCGCGATTTGGAACATTATCGGGTGTTATTGGGCGAAATGGCCGATGCGCTCGGCGCCATCGCCGGAACCGCCGAGCATGCGTCGGACCGCATCGCCGCCTTGACGGCGGTCCTGATCGGACGGTTCGGACTGGTCGGCGACGATCGCGACGACGACCGTCTGGACAGCGCCAATTTGATGCAGGTGCTCGATCGGCGGCGGGGGCCGGCCAACAGTCTGGGACTGATCTGGCTGCACCTTGGCCGTGCTCAGGGCTGGCCGATCGAGCCACTGGCCTTTCCCGGACATTGCCTGTTGCGTCTGTCCGACGATTATGGCCAACGAATCATCATCGATCCGTTCTGGGGCGGCCGTCGATGCGACGCCGTCGAACTGCGCGACCTGTTGAAGGCCGCGGCCGGACTCGGCGCCGAATTGGAACCCGCCCATTACGCCGCGCAATCCAATCGCGACGTTCTTCTGCGCTTGCAGACCTCCATCAAATTGCGTTATTTGCGCCACGCCGAACTCGGTTTGGCGCTGCAGTCCGTGGAAATGATGTTGCTGTTCGCGCCCGACCAGATCGCCTTGTGGCGCGAGGCCGGCCTGATGCATTTGCGCCAGGGAAACTTGCGCGCCGCCATTGCCGCGCTGGAACAATTCGTGACAAGAGCCCCCAATTCAGCCGCCCGCCATCGAACCAGCGCGTTGCTGGAGGATTTAAGGACGAGACTGACTTGAAGAATTCAAGTCAGTCTCGGTTTAAATAGCCCTCAAGCGCCGGGCGGAGCGGGCGGTGCCCGCTTTATTATAAATAGCCCTCGCCGGGCGCCGGCCTCCGCCGGCTTGGCTTCCTCGCTTTTGCCTCCGCTTGCGCTCCGACAACGCTGCGGCGGCCTCAACGGCCTAGTCGCGAGCAAGCTCGCTCCGTCCCTCACGTCCAACATCGTCTGAAGTAACCCGACCGGAACCGGCGTAGCCGGTGACTAGCGCGTTGAGCGCGCCGCAGCGTTGTCGGAGCGCAAGCGGAGGCAAAAGCGAGGAAAGCCAAGGGCACGGATGCGCCCGCCCGGCGCTTGAGGGCTATATTAACCAAAACCAGCCGCTATTCCGCGGCTGGTTTTGGCGCCCAGGCCAGGGTCGCCTTTTCTTCCGTGTGGCAAAGCTCGTTAAGGATGGCCGCCGAAACGCGGTTGGGAGTGACGCCATTCACCGTCAGAAGACCTTTGCGCACCAGATCCCATCCGGACGAAACGCATTCGCCGGCCGGAACGCCTTCGACCGTCACCACCGTCCGGCCACCTTGCACCGCAACTTTCAACGCGCCCCCAAAAATATTGGTGGGAGGGGCATTGCCCCGCGCCGCGGCTTCCATCTGCGCAATCAACGGTCGGACCTGCTGATCGGCAGCGCCACGTTCGTGCAATCCGATGGCCAAGCCACCGGCCAGAATGAGCAGCAAGACCGCAATCAGGCCTGGAACACGCCAGGGCGAGGGCTTCTCCTCCGGAAAGTGATGACGGTGCCCAGCATATTTTGCCCGTTGCTCGTAGCTGGCGGCGCTCGCCACCGGAGTCCCGGGCTTGATGTCCGGCGACGCGATCGCTATCACGCGTCTTTGTTCCGCCGTCCTCAGAATTGCCAGACAGGCCTCGACGGCCTTGCCAAGCGCCATCCGACCGGGACCGACGCTGACATCGTCCGGCAAGGCGACGATGAGACGATTGATTTGGGCCGTCAGATCTTCCCGCAGACGCTGGTCATCGTCTCGATTCAGAATCAACCGCAGGGCGGCGTCGCCGCGCTCAAGCAAATTCGCTTTGTCGCTTGACGTCTGAACGCGGTACAGCAGGGCGCGAAACAAGGCGTCTTCCTGACGGACAGCATCACTCGAAGGCGAGAGCGCGCCCGGTGCGAAAGAGGGAGGTACGTGATCCGGCGACATCAGCGCCCACTGTTTACGGACTGTCTCCATATTAGAATAAACAGTTGGGGCTTACGGGTTGGTTAACAAGTGCTCCGTTTAGTGGCCCCTCCGATCTTGGGGCAATCGGGCTTCATCGACTGCCCCAGCTCGATTTATGGGTCACAAACGCCCGCGGGGACGCTATCTTCTGTTCCGCTGAAGAATTGAGTGAGGACGGATATGAGCCTGGCGGTCGCCATCCAGATGGATCCCATCGAGTCGATTAATTTCGACGCCGACAGCACCTTCGTGCTGGCTTTGGAAGCAGAGCGCCGCGGTCATCGGCTTTATCATTACCTTCCCCAGCATTTGAGCCTGCGGCAAGGCCGCCTCAGCGCCTGGTCGCGACCCTTGACGGTGCGACGCGAGAAAGGAAACTATTTCACCCTGGGCGAGGCCGTGCAACTCGACCTCAGCGGGATCGATGTCGTCTTGATGCGTCAGGATCCGCCCTTCGACATGGCCTATATCACGGCCACCCATTTGCTTGAGCATATTCACCCGAAAACCTTGGTGGTCAACGATCCGATCCATGTGCGCAATGCGCCAGAGAAGCTGTTGGTCACCCATTTCCCCGATCTGATGCCGCCGACCCTGATTTCCGCCGATCGCCGCCAGATCCTCGAATTCCGCATCGAACATCAGGACATTATCCTGAAGCCGCTGTTCGGCAACGGAGGCGCCGGGGTTTTTCACATCACACCCGGCGATGACAATCTTAATTCGCTGCTGGAGATGTTCACCCAGCTCTACCGTGAACCGGTCATCGTTCAACGCTATCTGCCGGAGGTCCGCCAGGGCGATAAACGCATCATTCTGATCGACGGCGTTGCCGCCGGCGCGGTCAACCGCGTTCCGGCCGCCGGCGAGTCGCGATCCAATATGCATGTCGGCGGACGCCCCGAGAAAAGCGCCCTGACGAAACGGGAACAGGACATCTGCGCCGCCATCGGACCGACCTTGAAGGAACGCGGGCTTTTGTTCGTCGGCATTGACGTCATTGGCGACTATCTAACGGAAATCAATGTCACCTCGCCGACCGGTCTCCAGGAAATCAACCGTTTCGATGAAACGGCTCTGGAGGCTCAGGTCTGGGATGCGATCGAAGCCAGGTTGTAGAAGAAAGCCCAACGCAGGCCTCTTGTGCAAAGACCTTAGCGCGATATTATCGCGCCCGAGTCTTTGCCGGCGCTTGAACGAGCGCCGCGTGAAGAACCGAGACGTCCGATAACCGAAGATCTTCCAGATCCCCAGAACCACGGGATTTCAGGCTGGAGTCGAACTTTTTATAATGAATATCGATGTGATGCGGTGGATCGATCACCGGTTGGGCGTGCCGCTGTGTTTTCTTCTGACCTTGGCCGGCCGTCTTTTTCTTCCTCGCCGATCCCCTTTGTCGGCGCCCCGGCGTATCCTGTTCATCGAACTCTCGGAAATGGGCAGCACCATTCTCGCCGACCCGGCCATGCGCAAAGCGCGCCAGCAGTTCGACGCCGAACTTTATTTCGTTATTTTTCGCCGTAACGCGAACAGCCTCGCCTTTCTTCGCACGGTTCCGGAGAGCAATGTCTACACCATCCGCGAGGACTCGCTGGTGACGCTTGTCGTCGATACGCTGGGCTTTTTGCGATGGACGCGCCGTCTCGGCATCGATTGCGTCATCGATCTGGAATTGTTTTCGCGGTTTACCGCGCTCTTGAGCGGCCTGTCCGGCGCCGCCCGACGCGTCGGATTTTATCGCTTTCATAACGAAGGCTTGTATCGCGGCGAATTGTTGACCCATCGGGTGGCCTACAATCCCCATATCCATATCGCCAAGAACTTCCTCGCCTTGATCAACGCCTTGACGGAGCCGGACGGTCAGGTTCCCTTTTCCAAAACCGTTATCGATGATGCCGAACTGATCATCCCCCAGGTTCCCGTCTCGGCGGCGGCCAAGGCCGATATGCAGCGGCGCATTGAAGCGGCGTTCCCCCCTTTCGACAGCGCGCGGCATCGCATCGTCCTCATCAATCCCAATGCGAGCGAACTGCTGCCGCAGCGCCGCTGGCCGCATGCGCATTTCGCCGCTCTCGCCGGAATGATCCTGGCCGCTTGGCCGGATGCGCTGATCCTGATCACCGGCGCACCGGAAGAGACCGCCGAGGCGGATCGCTTGTGCGCCCGTCTCCCCGATCCGCGTCTGGTGAATTTCGCCGGCCGGCAAAAGCTGACGGAGTTGCCGGCGCTTTATGCTTTGGCGTCTCTGATGGTGACCAATGATTCCGGACCAGGACATTTCGCCGCGGTCAGCGACATGCCGGTGATCTCCCTGTTTGGACCGGAAACGCCAGCCCTGTACGGGCCGCTCGGCCGCGGCGTTTCTTTAACGGCCGGCATGGCCTGCAGTCCCTGCGTTTCAGCCGCCAATCATCGCAAGACGGCCTGCCGGGAACCGCTCTGCATGACGGTGTTGACTCCCGAGACGGTGTTCGCGCAGGTCCGTCGATGGCTCGACTCCGAGCCGTCTCGACGTCCCGCATGAGATCGCTGTGACGGCGCGCGACACGCTGTTCGCCTTCATTGCGGTGCTCGGCTGGGGCATTAATTTCGTCGTCATGAAGGTCGGTGTGCATGAAATACCGCCGCTTCTGTTGCTTGGTCTGCGGTTTGCCCTGGTCGCCGCGATCGTGGTGCCCTTCGTTGCCCGTCCAAAGGGGAAATTGGGGTTGATCGCCCTGTTGGCCTTGCTGCTTGGCGCTGGAAATTTCGGCCTGCTGTTCATCGCGATGAAGACGCTGGACGCCGCCAGCGCCTCCATCACCATCCAATTGTCCGTTCCCTTTTCCGCGATCATCGCCGCCGTCTGTTACAAAGAGACGCTCGGCTGGCTCGGTGGCCTCGGCATGCTGCTGGCGTATGGCGGCGTCGCCCTTCTCTCGGGAGAACCGCAGCATCCCGATCCGTTCGCTCTGCTCCTGGTGCTTCTCTCGGCGGCGTCCTGGGCTTTGTCCAATGTGGTGGTCAAGAAAATCGGCGACGTCGATCCCCTGACGCTCAATGGCTGGATGGCGTTGCTGGCAACGCCGCAATTGCTCTTGTTGTCGGCGCTGTTCGAGCAGGGCCAAATTGACAGTCTCCGCCAAGCCAGTTGGATCGGTTGGAGCGCGCTGGCCTACACCGTGCTGATTCACTCGCTGCTGGTCTATACCCTCTGGTACAAGCTGATCGCTCGCTATCCGCTCAATCGCGTGGTGCCTTTTTCCTTGATGGTGCCGGTGGTCGGCATCGCGGCGGGAGTCTTCATGCTCGGAGAACCGCTCGGCTGGCACCGGATGGTCGGCGGCGCTCTGACCGTGTTCGGCGTCGCGGTGATTCAATTTCGGCCCCGCGTCACCTTGGCAAAAGGCCGCTGATCCGGCTGTGAAGCGGTTTGCGAATGGACGGAATCGCTTAAGCTTGGCCGTTCAACGCCATTCAAAACGGTTCTTCCCGGCCCTGAGCGGCCCTTGCGGATATCCCGTTTAACTGACAGTTGAATAGGATAAACTGATCCCGATTATTCAAGTTCAGGACGCCCGCCATGCGGAATGTCTCGGTCAGTTCTTTCATTGGCTCGTTTTTGCTGGGATTTTTTTTGGTCGTCGCGCCAGTCGGCATGGCAGGAGCAGACGCGCTTCAAGTGCGGGTGAAAGGGCCAGAGACGGACGTTGATCAGCGTGACGCGTATTTCGTAGGGCTGCTAAAGCTGGCGCTTCAGAAAAGCGCCTCGTCGCCGGACGATGCGGTCGTTGTCATCGGTCACCAAGGGAATCAGAAGCGGGCTTTCCGCGATCTGGAACAAGGCGTTCTCGATGTGGTCTGGGGCGTCATGACCACCGAGCGTTACGCCAAGTTCGCCCTGGCCGCGATCCCTCTGGAAAAGGGACTCCTTGGCTTGCGAGTGTTGCTGATCAGGCGCCAGGATGCCGACAGGTTTGCGTCGGTGCGAACATTGGACGATCTGCGCAAATTGACAGGCATCCAGGGAGCGGACTGGATGTCGCTGGATGTCATGCGAGCCAATCAGCTTCCTTTGGTAACGGGGCATTACGACGATCTATTCAAGATTCTGCAGGCGGGGCGTGTCGATTACTTTCCGCGCGGGTTAAACGAAGCCTGGGCAGAGATCGCCAACCAACAATTCCCCGATCTGGTCGTTGAGGACAAGCTTCTCTTGCGCTATCCGGCCGCCTCGTTCTTCTTCACCAACAAAACCAATGCCGCCTTAGCCGCACGCATCGAGTCAGGCCTCTTGAAGGCGATCAACGACGGTTCCTTCGACGACTACTTTCGCAATTCTCCGGACAATCGGGCGATATTCAAGGGAGCCAACTTGAAGGGCCGGCGGGTCATCAAGCTGGACAACCCTTTCTGGCCACCGGACCTGAAACTGGATGATCCGAGATTTTGGTTCGAGATGCCGTGACCCTAGATGTGAAGTCTCAGGAGGTTGCCCACTCGCCCTGGGCCGAGGGCCATCTTTTCAGCGGACGGGACCGGTGTCTGGCCGTCGTCGGTTCGCCGCGCTATAATCTCCGTTCTGTTTCCAATTCGCACTCCTTTCGGCGAAGGTCGGCCCATGTCAGACGAAATCCGCCCCGTCGCTATTCTCGCAACCAACGCGCCGCCGCGACTCCGAGCATCGAATTATCCGGAACCATTCGCCTCACTTATGGCGAATCGGGAAAAACGGCCGCTTGGCGAGCTGTTCGGCTTGACGAATTTCGGGGTCAATCTGACCCGATTGGCGCCGGGCGGCATGTCCGCATTGCGCCACGCGCACTCGCGGCAGGACGAGTTCATTTATATCATCGAAGGAACGCCAATCCTCCTGTCGGATGCGGGAGAGACGCCACTCCGTCCCGGCATGTGCGCAGGATTCAAGGCCGCAACAGGCGATGCTCACCGCCTTATCAATAAAACGAACGCGGATGTCCTTTATTTGGAGGTTGGCGACCGCACTGCGGAAGACACGGTTGCCTATCCGGACGACGATATCCAGGCGGCTCGGGGCTTAGACGGCAAGTGGTGTTTTCTCCATAAGGACGGCACGCCCTATTGAGAATCTGGAAATCCCAATATGGAATCCAACCCCGCCCTCCCCAAGGCACATAGCCCCTAGCCGACGCTCCACCGCCACGCTATAGTCTCCGTTCTGTTTCCAAATAGGATACTCATCGGCGATGAGCGCCCATATCGCGACGGTTTCCTTCCAAGGAATCGATGTTCTCCCGGTTGACGTGCAGTGCCAATTGAGCAACGGACTGCCGGCGCTCACCGTCGTCGGTTTGCCCGACAAGGCGGTGGCGGAATCGCGCGAACGGGTGCGCGCCGCCTTGCAGGCCTTAGGGTTAACCCTGCCGCCCAAACGCATCACCCTCAATCTGGCGCCGGCCGATTTGCAAAAAGAGGGCAGTCATTTCGATTTGCCGATCGCGCTGGCTCTGCTGCTGGCCATGGGCATCCTGCCGATCGAAGAATTGTGCCGTTACATCGCCTTGGGCGAATTGGGCCTGGACGGCCGCCTGGCCCCGGTCAGCGGCGTGTTGGCAGCCGCCATGGCCGCTGCGGGCAGCGACCGCGGGCTGATCTGCCCGGCCGGCCAAGGCGCGGAAGCGGCCTGGAGCGGAACGGAAATTCTCGCGCCCGACAGCCTGCTGGGCCTGATCAATCATTTCAAAGGCCATCAGATCCTCGCCCGCCCGGTCCCCCTGCTGGCCGAAGACGGCGGCCCGAGGCCCGATCTCAGGGACATCAAGGGACAGGAAACGGCCAAACGCGCCCTCGAAGTGGCGGCGGCCGGCGGACATAATCTCCTGATGATCGGCCCCCCCGGATCGGGAAAATCGATGCTGGCGGCCCGGCTCCCCGGTCTGCTGCCACCGCTGGAACCGGCCGAGGCGCTGTCGGTCAGCATGATCCACAGTTTGGCCGGACAATTGGGCGAGGGCCGTTTGCTGCAACGGCGACCGTTCCGCGAGCCGCATCATTCGGCGTCGGTGGCGGCGCTGGTCGGTGGCGGCCAGCGCGCCAGGCCGGGCGAAATATCGTTGGCCCACCTGGGCGTCCTCTTTCTCGACGAACTCCCGGAATTTCAGCGCGGCGCGTTGGAAGCCTTGCGCCAGCCTTTGGAAACCGGTCGGGTGACCGTGGCCCGCGCCAACGCTCATGTGACCTATCCCGCCCGCGTCCAGTTGGTGGCGGCGATGAATCCCTGCAAATGCGGCTATCTCGGCGATGCGCGGATGGGCTGTGGTCGGGCCCCGAAATGTGGCGCGGATTATCAGGCACGCATTTCCGGCCCGCTGTTCGACCGCATCGATCTGCATGTCGCCGTTCCGGCGGTCAATCCGGCCGATCTGTCGCTACCGCCGCCGGTCGAGACCAGCGCGGCGGTGGCGGCGCGGGTGGCCGGAGCCCGCGCCTTGCAGGCCGCGCGCTACGCCGAACTCGCGCCCGATCGCGCTATCCGCTGCAATGCCGAAGCCGACGGCGCCTTGCTGGAGCCCATGCTGCCGTCCACCGGAGGGGCGCGGCGCCTGTTGCTCGAAGCGGCGGAGCGGTTGCATCTGTCGGCACGTGGCTATCACCGCGTGCTCAAGGTCGCCCGCACCTTGGCCGACCTGGCCGGCAGCGACGGCATCGGCCGCCTTCACATCGCCGAAGCGCTGTCCTACCGACGCATCGGTCAAGGACTCGCCATGGGTCTGGCCGACGCCAGCGGCGACAAATAACCGACAATTGGTTATTGTCGCTCCATCGCTTGAAAGATGATCGGAGTTAACATTGTGGCGATGTTGCGCTTCTATCTCGCCGGTCCGGAAGTCTTCCTGCCCAACGCCAGAGCCTTGGGAGAGGCCAAGCGCGCGCTCTGCGCCGATCTGGGATTGAGCGGCGTCTTTCCGTTGGACGCGGCGCTCGATCTTGGCGGTCTCGGCCCTCGCGAACAGGGCCGAACCATCTATCGGGCCGACGTATCCTTGATGCGGCGCTGCGATGTGATCATCGCCAATCTCACCCCCTTCCGGGGCCCGTCCGCCGATGTCGGCACAGCCTTCGAGCTGGGGTTCATGACCGCGCTCGGCAAGCCGGCCTTCGCCTATTCCAATTGCGCCGAAAGTTTCATCGCCCGTTTGGCCCGTTTCAGTCCCTCGGGCCTCCATCGCCGTACCGACGGCCAGTGGGCCGATCAAAATGATCTTGCCGTCGAGGATTTCGATATGCTCGACAATCTGATGCTGCATGGCGCGCTGGCGGAAGGCGACCTGTTTCTGCATCAGGCGCCCGCCGGTCGGGAGCTCACCGATCTCACGGCCTTCGAAGCCTGTGTCAAGGCGGCAAGGCGTTTGATCGCCTAACCTTCCACCCCGGACAACCCGGCCAAAGCCAGCAACGGCAATTCTTCCTGTTCCGAAACGATCACCTGGTTGCGGCCTCCGGTCTTGGCGACATAAAGAGAGCGGTCGGCACGCCGCACGACATCGTCAAGAGACAGGTCGTCGGAGCAAAGGCTCGCCGCGCCGATGCTGATGGTCACCGACAGATGTCCGCCGTTGCCGTTCGGCACCACCAATTCAGCGGCCTTCAGGCGAAGCCGTTCGGCGACCACTTGGGCCGCCGCCAGGTCGATCTCCGCCAGAAGAACGGCGAATTCCTCGCCACCCACGCGCGCCATCAGATCGCAATCGCGAAGAGCCGACCGCAAGGCGACGGTCAGACTTTTCAGGGTCTCGTCACCCACGCCATGGCCGTGCGTGTCGTTGACGGCTTTGAAATGATCGACATCGATCATCAACACGCTCAACGCCCGGCCATGACGTTTGGCCCGCGTCCATTCGCTGGCGCCGACCACAAAGAAATGACGGCGGTTGGCGGCGCCGGTCAACGGATCGCTGTGCGCCAAGCGATCGAGTTCCGCCTCGCGTTCGGCCAATTGCGCGTAGGCGCGCCGTAGATTGGCGCGGTTTTCAAGGATAAGGCCCAAGGCATAGGTCAGTCCGGTCAGAAGCACGCCGAACAGCGCAACCGCTCCGGTCCAGATGCCCGGCATCTCGCCGGCCCGCTGAATGGGCAGCGACACGGCCTCGACCATCCATTGGCGCCCCGTCACGGTGATCGCCATCTTCTTGACAAAGGCGTCGGGCTGACGGTTGGCCTTGGTCAAACCGCTGTCGTAAAGCGGAAGCGTTTGGCCGGGATCGGTCACATCGGAGATGGCGAAAGCCATGTGTTCGACGATATCGGGCGAAATCTCGTTCTGAATCACGCCGCCGATCATGGTCTCGATCCGAATGGCGCTGCCGACATAAGCCCACAGCGCCCGGCGCCTTTCCGTGACGGAATTGAGCGCCTGGCCGGATCGGAAAATGGGAATAAAGATGGAAAGACAGGGGGACCTGTCGTCTGGAAAGTTAAAGGACCGCGTCGGTGCGGTCGCTGCCGGCTGTCCGCTATCGCGGGCGCGTGCCAAGGCGGCGGCTAAAACCGGGTCGGTCCCGAAATCACGTCCGACGATCCGGCTGGTCCGCAAAACGACTGGCTCGATAAAACTCAAAAAGACATAGTCCTGTTCGCGCGGCGCCGTGATCTGCGGGGAAAATTTGGCGATATCCGGATCGCGCTTGCTTTCCGCCGCGAACCGGGCGACATCCGCCGCCGCGACCACCCGCAACATCGAGAGACTCTCCAATCCCAGATAGAGAGAACCGATGTTCAATTCCTCGACATAACGGTGCCAATCACGCGCCGAAACGGAATGATCAGCGGCGAACAACCCACGGGCGCCCCGCAAAATCTGTTCATAGTCGGCCATGCGTAACACCACCGCATGGGCCAAGTCCTCCACACGGAGATCGAACAGAGCATGCGCTTTTTCGGCAGCCGAATCCCGGCTCTGCCGCCACACTCCAAGGGTGACCAGCAAAGACAACAAAGCCATCAACACGGTCAATTCCAACCGAAGGCGGCGACCACGCGGCGGCAAAAAAGTTCGTGCGGACAGTGCCATGAGCCGATTGAGATATCAGACTCAAACACTGTGCCCAATATACAATCAAAAGGCGAGAGCCGAACGACGCCCGCATGACGATTTATTTTGCCGCCCCACTGAAATCGTGGCGGCAAAACAGCAGGCTATATTCAACTATGGGTTGCTGTCGCCGGGATCGGCGATCATCCGCCCCAATGTCCGGCCCCCGAACAGATGGACATGCAGATGCGGCACTTCCTGTCCGCCATCCCGACCGGTGTTGGCCAGCAGGCGATACCCCTTGTCCTGCAGTCCCAACTGTCGGGCCACCGTGCCGACGGCGCGAATGAAGCCGGCAATCAATTCGACCGGCGCCGTTTCGGAGAAATCGTCGAGCGAAACATAAGGTCCTTTGGGAATGACCAGCACATGCACCGGCGCCTTGGGCGCGATGTCGTGGAAGGCCAGGGCGAAATCGTCCTCATAGACCTTCTTGCAGGGAATCTCGCCGCGCAAAATCCTGGCGAAGATATTGTTGGGATCATAGGCCATGGCAAATATCCCCTTGGGTTTATTTGGTGCGGGCATTCTTTTCGGCAATGCCGGAGGTCCCCCGGCGTCGGTCCAATTCCGCCCAGACGTCGGCCGGCTGCACGCCGCAATCGGCCCATAACACCAGCAGATGATACAAAAGATCGGCGCTTTCGCTGACCACATGCGCGGGCGTTTCCGTCAAAGCGGCGATCACGGTTTCCACCGACTCTTCGCCCAGCTTCTGGGCGATTTTGCTGCGGCCGCGCGAAAACAGTTTCGCCGTGTAAGACGTCGTCGGATCCGCTCCTTTGCGGCCCGCGATGGTTTGGTAAAGCTGTTCGACGATCGTGCTGTCACAGGGCACAGTCTGGCTCCTTAAATCTCAGGACAGGCGGACAGGGATGCCCGCCGCCCGCATATGCGCCTTGGCCTGGCCGATGGAATATTGGCCGAAATGGAAAATCGACGCGGCCAACACGGCGGTGGCATGGCCATCGCGGATGCCTTCCACCAGATGATCCAGGGTGCCTACTCCGCCCGAGGCGATCACCGGCACCCGCACCGCGTCGGCGACCGCGCGGGTCAGCGGAATATTGAAGCCGGCCCGCGTTCCGTCGCGGTCCATCGAGGTCAACAGAATCTCGCCGGCACCCAAACCAACCATGCGCCGCGCCCAGTCGACGGCATCGATGCCCGTGCCGTTGCGCCCGCCATGGGTGAAGATCTCGAAGCGATCCGGACCGACCTGTTTGGCGTCGATGGCCACGACAACGCATTGGCTGCCAAATTTCTCCGCCGCTTCCCGCACGAAGTCCGGCCGATGCACCGCCGCCGTATTGATCGACACTTTGTCGGCGCCGGCCAGCAGCAGGCGACGGATATCTTCCAGCTTGCGCACGCCGCCGCCGACGGTCAGCGGCATGAAGCATTGCTCGGCGGTCCGCGCCACCACGTCATAGAGCGTATCGCGATTGTCCGACGAGGCGGTGATATCGAGAAAGGTCAGCTCGTCGGCGCCTGCCTGATCGTAAAGCCGGGCCTGTTCGACCGGATCGCCGGCATCGATCAGATCGACAAAATTGACGCCCTTGACGACGCGCCCGTCCTTGACGTCGAGGCAGGGAATGATGCGCATCTTCAGCATGATTGATCAGTCCTTCAGCACATCCAGGGCGGCCGCCAGATCGATGCGCCCGTCATAGAGCGCGCGGCCCGAAATGACGCCTTCAATGCCCGAGGCGGCCCGCGCCTTCAAGGCGCGCAGATCGTCCAGCGAAGCGACGCCGCCCGAGGCGATCACCGGCGTCGTCAGCCGTTCCGCCAAAGCCGCCGTCGCCTCGACATTGGGACCACCCATGAGGCCGTCACGGTCGATATCGGTGTAGATGATGGCGGCGACCCCGGCATCTTCGAATCTCAAGGCCAAGTCCAGCGCCGTGACCTCGGAATTTTCGGCCCAGCCTTCGACCGCGACAAAACCGCCGCGCGCGTCGATGCCGACCGCCACTTGTCCGGGAAACCGCAAGCAGGCCTCCTTGACCAAAGCGGGATTGCGCAAAGCGACGGTGCCTAAGATGACGCGGCGAACGCCTTTTTCCAGCCAGAGCGCGATGGTCGCCATATCGCGGATACCGCCGCCCAGCTGCACCGGAACCTTGGTCGCGGCAACGATTCCCTCCACCGCGGCGGCATTGACCGGTTGGCCGGCAAAGGCGCCATTCAAATCGACCACATGAATCCAGGCGCAGCCGGCGTCAGTAAAGGCCTTGGCCTGGGCGGCCGGATCGGTGTTGAAAACGGTGACGGCGGTCATTTCGCCCCGCACCAGGCGCACGCAGGCGCCGTCTTTGAGGTCGATCGCGGGATAGAGAATCATGGACGCCAACGTAAAAAATTGGTGATCACCGCCAGGCCGGTGGCCTGGCTCTTTTCCGGGTGGAACTGGGTGCCCACCAGATTGTCCCGGCCGATCATCGCC
>DATNIV010000351.1:0-4469 GCA_035604255.1 Telmatospirillum sp.
CCTCGACATGTTCGGCGCCAATGATCTCCAGACGATGGTCGGCAATTTCTTGCAGATGCGGGAATTCGCCGACCACTCTGCCCAGATTGTCCCAGACTTCCATGACGGTGGTCGAAAGAACCTCTTCGGTCATTGAGGGAAACGCTTGGCGAAGATTCTGCCGCGCCACGCGGCTCACCTTCAAATGGGGGCCGACGGTACGGGCCAGCCACCCGCCGAGGGCCGATGCCCAGTCGAGGGGAAGGATGGCGAATAACCCCCAGCCGGCGTAAGCGCCAAGAGCCTCGGCGCCGTGCCGAAAGGTACGGGCGGTATACCGCTTGCTCTCAAGCGTCGCGCTATAGGCCAAAATTTCCTCCGAAATGTCTCATGCGACATTTTCCGGATGGCCGGCCCATCCCTGAAAAATCTTAACTCATGCTAGCCTAAACGAGAGGGTGGGAGAATGAAGAAAGAGTGACGCGGCGAGGGCAGCCGGATGAACCCGTTTGGGCAGGCGAGCCTGGCGCCAAACGCCATCGTTTCGCCGCATGTCGGAGGCGTCCCGCTTGGCGCAGGGGCTCGGTGCTCGTTTCCGATCACCGAGATATGGGATTACGCCTTCTGTCCGATTTCGAAATTCGCCAAATCCTCGAGGGCTCGGACCATGCCGGAATGATCCCAGGCCTTGCCGCCGTGCGCGGCGCAACTGTTGAACAATTCCTGACAGGTTGCGGTGTTGGGGAGCGAAAGACCGACTTTGCGGGCCGTCGCCAGTGCCAGATTGAGATCCTTCTGGTGAAGTTCAATGCGGAATCCGGGGTCGAAATTGCGCTTGACCATGCGCTCGCCATGGACTTCGAGGATGCGCGAGGAGGCAAAACCACCCATCAGGGCCTGACGCACCTTCGCCGGATCGGCTCCGGCTTTGGAGGCGAGCAACAGGGCCTCTCCGACGGCTTCGATGGTCAGGGCAACGATGATCTGGTTGGCGACCTTGCAGGTTTGCCCATCGCCATTGCCGCCGACCAGCGTGATGTTTTTTCCCATCAAATCGAACAGGGGCTTGGCGCGCTCGAAGGCGTCTTGCTTGCCGCCCACCATGATGGTCAGAGAGGCGGCCTTGGCGCCCACTTCGCCCCCCGACACCGGAGCGTCAAGGTAGTCGCAGCCCAGGGCTTCGACGCGTTTGGCGAATTCCTTGGTCTCGATGGGCGAGATCGAACTCATGTCGATGACGAGTTTTCCCGCCGACAGTCCCGCGGCGACGCCTTCGCGGTCAAACAGCACGGCCTCGACGTCCGGCGTGTCGGGGACCATGATGATGACGATGTCGGCATTTTGCGCCACCTCCTTGCCGTTGAGGCAGACTGTCGCTCCCCCGGCCACCAGTCCATCCGGCAGCGGTCCGATGGTGTTGACGTAAAGGTGGTGCCCTCCGGTTTGCAGATGCGCAGCCATCGGAGCGCCCATGATTCCCAAACCGATAAATCCGATCTTGCTCATCTTGTTCTCGCCCTTGAATTTCATGGTTGAAGATCAGGCGCCCGCGCCCGCCACGGACGTCGCCGCATCAACGATATGCTTGCTGGTCAGGCCATATTCTTCGAAAAGAACCTCGACATTTTCTGCCGATTGACCAAACCGGTCTTCGATGCCGACGCATTCGATCGGCAGACCGCTCTTGCGGAAGACATAGGTGATGATGCTTGCCAATCCGCCGATCACCGAATGCTCTTCCGCCGTCACAATGCCCCGCATCCCTTGGGCCAGATCTCGCAACGCCATTTCGTCAACCGGCTTCAGCGAACTGACGTTGACCACCCGGATGGAAAGGTTATTGGCGATGGCAAGATCGGCGGCTTCAAGCGCTTTGGAGACCATCGCGCCGTTGGCGAAAACCACGACGTCCTTGCCGTCCCGGATCAGATACGGTTTGCCGATGACGAAGTCCTGGTCTTCCGGAAAGACATCGGGAAGATCGGTTCGCGTCACCCGCATGTAGACCGGTCCGTGATGCGCCGCCATGGCGCGGACCATCTTGCGCGTTTCGATGGCATCGGAGGGAACAAGGACTGTGAGGTTGGGAATGGCGCGCATGATCGCGATGTCTTCCACCGTCTGATGCGTCGATCCGTCGCCATAATCGGACAGCCCGGCACTCGATCCGACGATCTTGACGTTGAGATTGGGCAGACAGAGTCCTTGCCGAATTTGATCGTAGGCGCGACCCGCCGCAAACGCGGCGAAGGAGTTGGTGAAGGGGATCTTCCCGGTCAGGGACAGGCCGCCAGCGAACGAGGTCATATTGGCCTCGGCAATTCCCATTTCAAAATAGCGGTTGGGAAAGGCTTCTTCGAAATAGCAACTCATGGTCGATTTGCCGAGATCACCCTCCAGAACGACGATATTCGGATTTTCGGCCCCAAGTTCGACCAGGGTCCGCCCATAGGTTTCGCGGAGATTTTGAACGTTCATCTGGAGACCTCCTCAGGAAACAGCGGCTTCCGCGCAAAAGAGCTGGCGGGCCATTTCGAATTGCTCGGTTGTCATCGAGCCGTTGTGAAATGCGACATTGTTTTCGGCGAAGGGGAGACCCGCGCCCTTGACCGTGCAGGCAATCAGGATCTTCGGTTTGCCCGTGACGAGGTCGAGGTCATCGAGAGCGCGCAGTACGGCGGCAACGTCATTGCCGTCGACTTCGACCACATGCCAGCCGAAGGCCTGCCACTTTTCGACCACCGGATTGGTGTTGAAGCGGTTTACGATCGAACCCATGGCCTGAAGACAGTTGCGGTCGAGCACGGCGACGAGATTGTCCAGCTTATAGTGGCTGGCCGCGAGAGCCGCCTCCCAGATCTGGCCTTCGGCAATTTCGCCGTCACCCAGGACGCAGTAGACGCGACTGGGCCGGCCATCCATTTTCAGGCCCGCCGCCATTCCGCAAGCGATCGACAAGCCCTGGCCAAGCGACCCCGTGTTGGCCTCGATTCCAGGTGTGCTTTTGATATCCGGATGTCCCTGAAGCATTCCGCCCAGGGTCTTCAGTTTCGAAAATTCCCGTTTCGAAAAATATCCGCATTCGGCAAGTGCGGCATATTGAACCAGAGCGACATGGCCTTTGCTCAAAATGAAACGGTCGCGATCCGGCCAGGATGGATTTTCGGGATCATGCCGCATCTTCGAAAAGTATAATGCGGCGACGACGTCGGCGATCGAGAGGGAGCCGCCGAGATGACCTTTCTGGTTTGGTCCCACCATTTGCACGATGTTCCAACGGAGCGCCCGGGCGGCGCGTTCGACTTTTGTCTGATCACTGTGGCGCATGGCATTTGCCTTCTAGCTTCGATTGCATTCGGGAATGGATAAACGGATGGGGCATGGTCAGTTTCCCGACCGTGCCGCGATCGTCTTTAATGTTGCCAACGCTCTCCGCGCGTCTAAGGCGAAGTCGTCGGTATAGGCTTCGATGCTGCAACGGCCAGCATAACGAATTTTATTCAAATAATTGAAGAAGGTTAGATGGTCTTCTTCAGCCTTTGTTGGGAATATTCGTGACTGTACTTCGGCAAAATGAACATGTTTTATCGCCGCCTTTGCGTCGATCAATATTTCAAAGTCTTCATTTTCCCGTCTGAGATGATAGAAGTCGATGAGCAATTGGACGTGGGGATGGTTCACGTCGCGGGACAGCCGGAGCCCTTCGGCGGCCAGTGTGACGATATTGGATTCCTGCTTGTTGAGAGGTTCGATGGCGATGGTGACGCCGTTGGACGCGGCGATCGGCCCCAATGCCTGCAGGAGATCGACGATTTGACCCCAAGCCTTGTCGTAGGGGAACCCGGCGGGCACATTCTTGGCGCCTGAGCTTCCGAAGACGACGACTTTCGCGCCCAGACGGCCGGCTCGTTCGAGGGCGGCCTTGGCATAGTCCAGCGCCGGCCCCAGGCTTGCGTCGGGGCCGGTCAGTCGAAGGTGGGATGGAAAGAAATTGTTGCAGGCTTCGCAGGCGATCCCCGACCTGTTCACCCGCTTGATCAACGCGAAAAACGACGCCTCATCCATCGATGTCATATGAGAGAGAGACAGCTCGATATAGTCGAATCCGAGTTCTGCGAGTGTCTCGACGACCGCCACACCGGAAGGGTCGGTCTCCGGTGAAATCATGCTTCCGCAACAGCCAAACCGCATAGATCACCTTTTCGCATGTATTTAATATCATTAATACTATAGTTTATTGATATTGTTACTTCAAGTAATAAGTAACATATTTATATTATTTCATTTCGTCATCACAGCAATGGATGTGTTGTACACGGATACAAGATGTGATCCCATGGCGTCGACGACCGCATCGGGATTGCGGGACCTGAGGGCCTCGTAGACTTGCAGATGGTCTTCGTAACTGCGTTTGATCGCCCCCGGCTGCGTCATCGCCATGCGCCGAACATCGAGCGCATAGGCGTAGAGATCGCTCACAAATTTCGCCA
>DATNIV010000352.1:0-5864 GCA_035604255.1 Telmatospirillum sp.
TGACCTCCGCTATTTCAAGCGGGTGACCATGGGCAAGCCGATGGTGATGGGGCGCAAGACCTTTCAGTCGATCGGAAAGCCGTTGCCCGGCCGGCCCAATATCGTGGTGACGCGGGATCACACCTGGATGGCGGACGGTGTCCATGTGGCCCATTCGCTCGATCAGGCCTTGGCGCTGGCCGAAGATTTGGCCGTTGGCGGCGAGGTCATGGTCATCGGCGGCGCCGAAATCTTCAATGCCGCTCAAGACAGCGCCCAGCGTCTCTATTTTACGGAGGTGCATCGGGACTATGAGGGCGATGCTTTCTTTCCCTTGCCCGATCCGCTGTCCTGGCGAGAGGTGAGCCGCGAGGATCACGCGGGAGATCCTCCCTACAGCTTCGTCCTGTTGGAGCGGGTTTAAGCTATTCCACGACCGCATCGCCATCGCTCTGAATCGCGCGCGAGTTTCCCTGATCGCGTTCGCGGCGGCGAACCTCCTGGCGCAACAGCGCGATGAATTCGAGTGTCGCCGGGGAGAGCGATATGCCAGCGCGGCGGATGACGCCAAGCGACCGGCGGTAGGTTTCGACCAAGGGGCGCCAGACCAGTCCCGCCTCCGCCATCAGGGGGACGGTGAGGCCCGGAAGCGCGGTGATCCCCAACCGCGCGTCGACGAGGGCGCGCGCTGTCGCCAGAAAGCCGCATTCGAACAAAGGCGCCACCGCCATGTCCTGTTGCAGGAAGGCGGCGTCGGTGATGGCGCGGACGCTCGATCCGCTCGACATGGCGACGAATCGCCGATCGGCGAAAACGTTCCAACGGACGGTTTCCATCTCCACCAGCGGATCGTCCTTGCGGCAAACCAAGCCGAATTCGTCGCTGAGCAAGGGATGGTAGAGGAGATGGCGATCGGGATTGGGTCTTGCCGTCAGGCCGATTTCCACAAGACCTTCGGCAACGGCGTTTTCCACCGATCCGGAATGGGCATCGATGATCTGAAAGTCGACATCGGGGCGCGTTTCGCGGAACCGCACGATGGCGCGCGGCAGCAGCACTGCGGCCATCGAGGGAAGCGCTGCGATGCCCACCCGGCCGCGTCGGCCGGTGACGAATCGCGAAAGCTCGCTGAAACTGCTGTCGAATTCCCGCACGATTCGCTGCGCGATCGGTTTGAGCTCGTGGCCGGCCGGTGTCAGCGAGACGTTGCGGGTGTCGCGATCGAAAAGCCGCGAGCCGAGCGTTTCTTCGATCATACGGATGGTGCGGCTCAAAGACGGCTGAGACACCGATAACCGCTGTGCCGCCTCGCTGAAACTTTCGGTTTCGGCGACGCGGAGAAAGGCTGCGAGTTGTTGCGGTGTGATGTTGATGCGCATCGGAAATCAACGCCTGTCAAAAGGGGGTCGAGAAGGATCCTATTTATGCAAAAGCCGTATAAACATATAAATTATATATCTTAGACGCATGAATAGATTTCGGCGACAGTAGGTCTCGCGCAATGAGAAAAGCCGTGGTCGGTTGCGATCCGAAAGCGTCTAGAAGCCCTCGGATCTCCCGCGTCGGACATTGCGGATAAACAGGCAGTCTTCTCATGGGGAGGAGCTGTTTGGCGGGGCGATGAGAGAAGAAATCAATATTTCTTCCAACGCCCCGACGTGCGGGCGACAAAAACATAACTCACCTATGGGAGGGTGCCGATGTTGGCGATTCTTGGCCTTCTGGTGATTGGCGTCATGCTGATCGCTATTCTGCGTAACTGGATTTCGCCTCTTGTGGCGTTGATTCTGATTCCCATCGTTGGCGCCTTGCTGGGCGGCTTCGGCCTCGATACCGGAAAGCATATCATCAAGGGGATCTCGGCGATCGCGCCCACGGCGGGCATGTTCGTTTTCGCCATTCTCTACTTTGGCATCATGACCGATGCCGGAATGCTCGATCCGATCATCAATGGCATCTTGAAACGCGTCGGCCAGCGGCCGGCCCGCATCACCTGCGGCACCATGCTGCTCGCCGGCCTCGTTCATCTCGACGGTTCGGGCGCCGTGACCTTTCTGGTGACCATTCCGGCAATGCTGCCGCTCTTTGACCGGCTTGGCATGGACAGACGCATCCTGGCGCTGTGCGCGTCGATGGCCGCCGGGGTGAATTTCCTGCCTTGGACCGGTCCGGTGATCCGCGCCGCCGCGGCGCTGCATGTTTCGACCACGGATATCTTCAATCCGCTGATTTCGGTCCAGATCGTCGGCTGGGCGTTCTCCTTCGGTGTCGCCTTCTGGCTCGGCAAGCGGGAAGAAAAGCGTCTCGGTCTGACCGAACTCGCCGATGCCCCGGCGCTGAAACGCGAACTGTCGGCCGCCGAGAGCGAACTCCGTCGCCCGAAGATGTTCCTGCCGAACCTCGCGCTCACCATTGTCATCATGACCATCATGATCGGGGGATGGGTCGATCCGGTCGTCATGTTCATGCTGGGCACTGTGCTGGCGCTGATGATCAATTATCCGGTCGTCGCCGATCAGAAGAAACGCATCGACGCGCATGCCAAGGCCGCATTGATGATGGCGTCGATTCTGCTCGCCGCCGGCTGTTTCACCGGCATCATGTCGGGCACCGGCATGCTCAAGGCGCTGGCCACGGCGGCTGTCGCCTTCGTGCCGCCCAGCATGGGGCAGCATCTGCCCGTGGCGCTCGGCCTCGTCTCCATGCCGCTCAGCATGCTGTTCGATCCCGACAGCTTCTATTTCGGCGTCCTTCCGGTGATCTCGGAAGTCGCCAAGAATTTCGGCGTGCCGCCGCTGGCCATGGGGCAAGCTGCCGTTCTCGGGCAAATGACCACCGGATTCCCGGTGAGCCCGCTCACGCCGGCCACGTTCCTCGTCGTCGGTCTCTCGCAGATCGAACTGCGCGACCATCAGAAATATGCGTTCAAATATCTGTTCGGAGCCTCGATCGTCATGACGATCGCCGCGGTCGCTTTTGGCGTGATCCCGCTCTGATCCCTTTGAAAAGAAGAAAGAAGGACATCATGAAAACGATGAGAATCGGATCGGGCGCCGGTTATTCCGGCGATCGGATCGAACCGGCCGTCGAACTCGTCGAGAAAGGCGACATCGCCTATCTCTGCTTCGAATGCCTGGCCGAGCGGACCATCGCCATCGGCCAGCAGGCAAGGCTGGTCAATCCCAAGGCCGGTTATGACGCTTTGCTTGAGGCCCGGATGCGCGCCGTGTTGCCCCAGGCCAAGGCCAAAGGCGTCAAAATCATCACCAATATGGGGGCCGCCAACCCAGAGGCCGGGGCTGCCAAAATCGCCGAGGTTGCCCGCGATCTGGGCCTGAAGAACGTGAAGATCGCCGCCGTCGGCGGTGACGATGTTCTGGCCGCGCTCGTGGCCGGCGATTATCCGATCACCGAGACCGGGCGGCCTGTGTCCGAAATGAAGGACACGCTGGTCTCGGCCAACGCCTACCTGGGTGTGGCACCGATCGTCGAGGCCCTGCGGGGCGGCGCCGATGTGATCATTACCGGCCGTGTCGCCGATCCCGCTCTATTTCTGGCGCCCTTGATCCATGAATTCGGTTGGGCGATGGACGACTGGGACAAGCTCGGCAAAGGAACGGCCGTTGGTCATTTGCTGGAATGTGCCGGCCAGGTGACCGGTGGCTATTTCGCCGACCCGGATGTCAAGGACGTCGCCGATCTCGCGCGCCTGGGCTTCCCCATCGCCGAAGTCGGCGAAGACGGCTCCATCGTGATCACCAAAGTCTCCGGTTCGGGCGGACGGGTCACCACGGCGACCTGCAAGGAGCAATTGCTCTACGAAATCCATGATCCGAAGGCCTACTTCACGCCCGACGTGATCGCCGATTTTTCCCATATCGCCGTTTCCGAAGACGGCTTCGATCGGGTCCGGGTGAGCGGCGCGACCGGTCGTCCGCGTCCCGAGACCTTGAAAGTGTCGGTCGGCTACAAGGACGGATTCATCGGAGAAGGCCAGATGTCCTATGCCGGCGGCGGTGCGGTGAAACGCGGGCGTCTCGCTCTCGCCATTGTCGAGGAACGACTGAAGCTGACGGGGGTGAAAACCACCGAACAGCGGTTCGATCTGATCGGTGTCGATTCCATCCATGGCCCGGTGATCGCCGAAGGGGCGGCCGATCCGCACGAAGTTCGGATCCGGGTGGTCGGACGCACCGAGTCTCTGGCCGAGGCGGTCAAGATCGGCAATGAGGTCGAGACCCTTTACACCAACGGCCCGGCCGGCGGTGGCGGCGCCACCAAGTCGGCGCGCGCCGTGGTCGCCATGCTGTCGGCGTTGCTCCCCCGGGATCGGGTTGTCGCAACGGTCGAATTCCTTGAGGTGTAACATGAAACTTCGTGACATCGCGCATTCGCGCACCGGCGACAAAGGCGATATTTCCAATATCTCCGTCATCGCCTTCGATGTGAAAAATTTTGCGGCCATCGAGGCCTGGATCACCCCGGATCGGGTGAAGCAGCATTTCTCCGGAATCGTCAAAGGCGACGTGGTTCGCTATGTCATTCCGAGCCTGGGGGCGATGAACTTCGTGATGCAACAAGCCCTTGGTGGCGGCGTCACGCGCTCGCTTGCTCTCGACGCCCATGGCAAATGTCTCGCTTCGGCTCTCCTCGACATGGAGATTCCCGACGACGTCGTCTCTCGCTGATCTTGAGAGACGACGGGGCGGTGGTGACCGCCCGTTCCTGCCGAAGAAGGAGCCTTTAAAACATGAAAAATATTCTCTCACCCGCGGCCGCGGCCGCTTTGGTGCCGGACGGCGCCGTCCTCATGATCGGCGGTTTCATGGGGGTCGGCACGCCGGAGCGCCTGATCGACGCCTTGGTTCTTGCCGGCGCCAAGAATCTCACCGTCATCGCCAATGACACCGCGCGGCCCGGGATTGGCATCGGCAAACTCATCGATGCCCGCTTGGTCTCCAAGGTGATCGCCAGCCACATCGGCACCAACCCCGAAACGCAAAGACAGATGATCGCCGGCGAGATCGCGGTCGAACTGGTGCCGCAAGGCTCGCTGGCCGAACGCGTTCGCGCCGGTGGCCATGGTCTCGGCGGCGTTCTGACGCCGACCGGTCTCGGGACGCCGGCCGAGGAGGGCAAAATCAAGCTCGACGTCGAGGGTGCGACCTATCTGGTCGAGGTTGCCCTGAAGGCCGATTTCGCCCTGATCGCGGCCAAGCATGCCGATTATGACGGGAACCTCGATTACGCCTTCACCGCCCGCAATTTCAATCCGTTGATGGCGATGGCAGGGGCCACCGTGATCGCCGAAGCTCAGGACATCGTGCCTGTCGGCACCCTCTCGCCCGATCAGATCGTGACGCCGCATGTGCTGGTCGATCATCTCGTTGCAAAGGAAATGCGCCATGGATGACAAGACTCTGATCGCCCGTCGCGTCGCCCTAGAACTTAAGGACGGCATGCTGGCCAATCTCGGCATCGGTCTGCCGACCATGGTCGCCGCCTTTCTACCGCCCGATGTGACGGTGTCCTTCCAATCGGAGAATGGCATTATCGGCATGCAGCCGTTACCCGACAAAGGCCTTGTTAACCCCGACCTGACCGATGCCGGCGGCAGTCCGATCGGCGCGCTGCCGGGAGCGTCCGCCTTTGATAGCGCTTTTTCCTTCGGTTTGATCCGTGGCGGGCATCTTGATGTCACCGTGCTGGGCGGCCTTGAGGTCGACGAGGCGGGCCATCTCGCCAACTGGATGGTGCCGGGCAAGATGGTGCCGGGCATGGGCGGCGCTATGGATTTGGTGACGGGGGCCAAGCGGGTGATCGTTGCCATGACCCACACCGCCAAGGGTGCGCCGAAGATCGTACCGCACTGTACGTTGCCGCTG
>DATNIV010000353.1:0-4202 GCA_035604255.1 Telmatospirillum sp.
TCACGTCGGCGGCCGAGGCCGACCTTGCCGCCGCCTTGGATTGGTACGACACGCAAGCCCCCGGCATCGGACCCCGTTTTCTGAATGAATACGAGGCCATCCTTTACCGCCTTAGCGACAATCCTCAACAATTCCCGGTCATTCGCGGCGACACGCGCCGGGTTGGTTTTCGCCATTTTCCTTATGGCCTATTTTTCCGCATCCGGTCGGGCGAAGTTGAAATTTTCGCTTGCTTCCACGCCAGTCGCGACCCGCGTCGTTGGCAACGCCGGGGGACTTGAAGCGCGCTGTCGCGAACATGATGTTCATCATGCCCGCGTCCTGGCAGAGAACGTCATCTCATATTGCTGCGAAGCGGGGCATAACTCAGGAGAATGGCCATGAAACGCGGCAAGTTGACGGACAAAATCGAGGTGGCTGGGCAACCGACCGCGGACGAGGTCAAGGGACTCAAGGCCGAAGGCTTCACCACAGTGGTCAACATGCGGCGCGACGGCGAGGCCGACCAACCGCTTTCGCCCACTGAGGAGGGTCACCTGGCTCAAGCCGCCGGGCTGGACTACCACCATATCCCGGTCGATCCAAACGACCCTCGGCCGGAGCAGGCGGCGGCCTTCAAAAAAGTATTGGACGAAGCCAAAGGCCCGGTCTTCCTTCATTGCGCTGGTGGCCCACGGGCCACGGCAGTGGCTCTCGTGGCATTGGGTGTCAAGGACAAGGACGCAGCGCTGGCAACCGCGGCCAAGGCCGGCGTCCCGATCACCAATCCGAACCAAATCGCCTTCATCGAACGCGAAACAAGCAAGGACAAACAGTAATCGCGGTACCCGCGAAATAAGGGATTCTGCCCTTTTCGAGAGTCAGAAGCCACTCCGGCACGGCCGCGCGAAGGCCATGGTGAAAATGTTGCGCTCTGCCTTGCGCTCATAGTCCAGACGTCCGGCGAACGCTTTGATCAGAACCAGGCCTTGCCCGCCGATCGAGATATCTTCGATGGCAAGCGGCATCGCGGTCGGCTCGGCGGCGAGCGGATCGAACGCCGCACCCGCATCCTCGACGACCAGGATCACCTCGGCCTCGGACACGGTGAGGCGCAGCAAAATCGCATGATCCTCACCGTCATTGTCGAAGGCGTGGATCGCCACGTTGGACAAAGCCTCCTCGGCACAGATCCGGATGGCCGAGACCATGTCATCGGGCAAGGCGAGCCCTCTCAACCGATCGGCCAGCCACGCCTCGGCGCGCACCAAATCATCCAGATCGTCGCGCAAACGAAGGACAGAAACCGATCCATCGTCAGAAATCTCCCCTAAGGATCCCGATCGAGGAGAGATAGCAGCCTCCTTAAGGCGCGCCCACGGCGGACAGGGCGTCGGGGGTTCCATGCGCGATGGTCAGCACCGTATCGGCGCCACAGGTTTGCAAGACCTTGAGAACCGAGTCGGTCGGGTCCAGGACAACCATCTTGCCGCCCTGACGGGCGACCGCTTTGCCGCCGACCAGAAGGGTGCGAATGCCGATGGACGCGAGAAAGCCGACCTTGCTCATATCGACCACGATCTTCTTGCGTGCCCCGGTCAGCGCGGCAAACCTTATGTCGATATCGACCGAACCTTTGATGTCCAGATCGCCGGTCAGGCGAATCAGCGTCACGCCACCTTCGAGATCGTCCACGTCCATCTGCATCACGGTGTCCTCTCAAATTGATACCATATCTGCGTTGCCGGGCGTCAAACCGTCTCGCGGAGCAACCTTGTAGCGCACCGATACGTTAGAATAGGAGATATCGGGCGGCAAGCAGTCTGTTTGCCCGCCAGCCGCACGTTGTGGCCCACAAAAGACGACCGTACCGAACGACCAGCGCCACCAAAAGCGAGGCGCGCTACGCCGGCCCCTCCGGCCTATTTGCATACCCCTGTCCGCAAATGGGGATATTGTCTCTCTCCCTTACGCCTTACAGTCCACCCTGCGTCCCAAGCGGTTCGGCAAATGACCGCAGTAGCCTGAGGTTGGACCCATGCGTCACCTTCACACCATTGCCGGTCGCCTTGTCGTGGCCATCTTGACAATCATCGCCGGAACTTGCGCCCTCCTGGGAACGCTGGCGTTGGTCAATCAGAACAAAATCACCGCGCTCGGGCTACGACAGCAAATGGAGATCCAATACCAGGGCGTGCTCACGTCCTTTGAGAGCGAAGGCCAGAAAGCCTTGGCGGTATCGGCGGCGATGTCGCGACTGTCGGCGATCGGCGACGCCGCCATAGGGGAAGATCGGCCTGCCCTCGCCGCTCTCCTTGGAGATGCTTTCGCCGCCGCAAAGATGCAAGGCGTCGACACCTGGACCGTCTCAAAACCGCCCGGCGTGGTCATCCTCCGGATCCACAATCCAGGTCTGTTTGGCGACGATCTGACCGCCCGGCGACGAACCATCGCCAAGGCTTACCAGACCGGAGAAAGCGTCGGCGGCATCGAACCTTCGGTGGCCTCGGTCGCCATCTTCGGGGCTTCGCCCATCATCCGAGACGGAAAAATCGTCGGCGTCTTCGACGTCGGTGTGGAATTCGGCCCCAGATTCGTCGATCGCATCAAAAAGCGTTTCAATGTTGATTTCGCCGTCCATCGGTCGACAACCAAGGGTTTCGCCACCCTCGGCGCCAGTTTCGAGGCCAAGACACTGGCAACCCCCGAGGAGTTGGCGAGCGCCTTTGCCGGTCAGACGGTGATGCGCGAAGCGATTCTCGATGGTCGGCCGGTGGAAATCTATCTCGACCAACTGAAAAACTTCGCTGGCGAACCGCTTTGTGTGATCGAACTGGTCAAGGATATCTCGGCCTTCACCATGGCCGAAAGAAATTCACTCCGCTGGCTGATCGGCAGCACCGTCATGGTTCTGCTCGTCGGCGCGACCCTGGCTCTTCTCGTCGCCCGCGGCATGTCCCGTCCGATCCTGGCCTTGCGCGACAGCATGGGCATCCTGGCGTCCGGCCGAACTGAAATCGATATCCCTGGACGCCAAAGGCGCGACGAACTGGGCGCCATGGCCGAGGCCGTCGCGGTATTCAAGGGAAACATGGCCGAGGCCGCTCAGTTACGCCGCCAACAGGAGGATGATCGCCAAACCGCCGAGGCCGATCGCAAACGAATGTTGGCCCGTCTGGCCGACGACTTCGAAGCGGGTGTGCGAGGAGTCGTCGATGGCCTCGGCACCGCTGCCGGCGAGATGAAACTGACGGCGCAATCCATGTCGGCGACCGCGTCGCGAACCGGAGAACAAGCCGTCGCCGTCGGCGCCGCTTCAGATGAGGCATCGGCCAATGTGCAGACCGTCGCATCGGCCGCCGAAGAGTTGTCGTCATCGATTTCGGAAATCTCTCGACAGTCGACGGACGCCTCGCGTCTCGCGCTCGAGGTCGCGGAAGATGGCCGGAAAACAGACAGCCTCGTCGCCGGCCTCGCTTCGGCGGCCCAGACGGTCGGTGAGGTCGTCGGCCTCATCAGGTCCATCGCCGCGCAAACCAATCTTTTGGCACTCAACGCCACGATCGAGGCCGCCCGTGCCGGAGAAGCCGGCAAAGGCTTCGCCGTCGTCGCCGGGGAAGTGAAACATCTTGCCACCCAAACCGCCAAGGCAACGGACGATATTCAAGCGCAAATCGCCGATATTCAGGTTCAGACGCAGCAGGCGGCGGAGGCTATCCGCGGAATCTCCGGCCGGATCTCAGGGTTCAGCAGCATCACCGCATCGGTCTCCGCCGCTGTCGAGGAACAAGGCGCAGCCACCCAGGAGATCGCCCGAAATGTGCAGCAGGCCGCCGCCGGGACAGCCGAAGTGTCGCAGACCATCCTGTCGGTGAGCGAATCGGCACGCCAAACCGGCCTCGCCGCCGATCAGGTTTTGACCTCGGCGGACGCCATGGCGCAACAGTCCATTCGCTTGAGAGATGAGGTCGACCGTTTCATTTCCGGTATCCGCACCCAATAGCCGAAGGTCCCGTCATTCCACCGGAAAAGCCGTCCGTTTACAGACGCTGCGGATGGTGAAGCGCGACCGGATGCGAGCCGCGCCGGGCAGTTTCGCCAGCACCTGACGGTGCAAACGCTCATAATCATTGCTGTCGGCAACCGCGACCTCCAACAGATAGTCGGTATCGCCGGCCATCAGCGAACATTGCATCACCTCGGGGCAATGACCGACCGCCTGT
>DATNIV010000354.1:0-2152 GCA_035604255.1 Telmatospirillum sp.
CGGTCGTGACCGACCGGAAGATAAGCCTCCGACGTTCCCGTGAGATTCGGCTGATGGTCCTTGACCCAGGACTTTTCGGAGGCGACAGACAGCGGCTGATCCACGGTGTAATGCAACCAGGCATGCCACTCGGGAGGCACCCGAGAGGCCTCGCCGCGACCCTTGTAGACAACCCAGCGCCGCTGCCGGTGCCCGGACCGGGCCCTGCGCTCGCGGTAATATCGATTGCCCTGAGAATCCGTTCCGGCCAGCTTCCCTTTGGCCCAGGTGAACAGGATTGTCCCGATCGTCATCTTGACTCCCTTGCACGCCGACAGGCGAATTTGCCGAAGCGACTATGTCAAAAGCCGGCCCGCCCGTCCAGAGGTCACGCGCCGCGTCAAACACGAGATGTGACATAAGATCGAAGCGAACCCATTCCGATCTTATGTCATCGCGCTCTAAGCAATTGAGACAAACTCAATTCAAATACCATATATAGAGGGTGTCCGCCGATCAGGGGGTGCGGAAACCACCGACCGATTCGGTGTTCCGAACGGATCTTGGCGTTCGGCCATCAGGCCAAAGCCGCAGCCTGCGTACTCTTTTCCCATTGCAAGCACAATATGATGTGTTCAGACCCCGAAAACTCCCAAAATGTCGTTGAACGCACCTCCCGCTTATCATACCCTGCTCCTCCGTCGGCACATGACCACAAGATCTGGTGTACCCGGCCTTACCGAAGGCCTGGCGTCGCGCCCGATGAGTCGTCCGACTCCAAGGCATTAAGGGGGGTGAGCATCACATGCGTATCGAACGGCATTTCACGTCGGCAGGCCGCGACGCCTACGATGGAATCGGCTTTCGCACGACCCGCAGCGAAATTCGCAATCCCGATGGATCCGTGGTCTTCTCGCAAAGCGATATTGAAGTGCCGGAAAGCTGGTCGCAGGTGGCCTGCGACGTCCTCGCTCAGAAATATTTCCGTCGCGCCGGCGTGCCCACCGCCGACGCCCTGAAGCCGGTCCCCGAAGAGAATGTTCCCGAATGGCTGTGGCGCAAGGAAGCCGTGGCGTCGAAGAGCAAGCCGGCTGGCGAAAAGTCGGCGCGCCAGGTGTTCGACCGCATGGCGGGGACCTGGACCTATTGGGGTTGGAAGGGCGGTTATTTCGACAGCGAAGACGACGCGCAGACCTTCTATGACGAAATGCGCTATATGTTGTGCCAGCAGATGGGCGCCCCGAACAGCCCGCAGTGGTTCAACACCGGCCTGCATTGGGCCTATGGCATCGACGGCCCCAGCCAGGGCCATCATTATGTCGACTACCGCACCGGCCAATTGACCAAATCGGCCAGCGCCTATGAGCATCCGCAGCCGCACGCCTGCTTCATCCAGTCGGTCAGCGACGATCTGGTCAATGAGGGCGGCATCATGGATCTGTGGGTCCGCGAGGCCCGCCTGTTCAAATATGGCTCGGGCACCGGCTCGAATTTCTCGGCCTTGCGCGGCGATGGCGAAAAGCTGTCGGGTGGCGGACGCTCGTCCGGCCTGATGAGCTTTTTGAAAATCGGCGATCGCGCCGCCGGCGCCATCAAGTCGGGCGGCACCACGCGCCGCGCCGCCAAGATGGTGGTGGTCGACGTCGACCATCCGGATATCGAAAGCTTCATCGGCTGGAAAGTCGTCGAGGAACAGAAGGTCGCCGCCCTGGTCGCCGGCTCCCGCTTGGCCGATCAGACCTTGACCGCCGTGATGAGCGCCTGCCATCAGTGGGATGGCGCCGCCGACAGCGAAGACCGCTGGAATCCGAAAACCAACAAGCAACTCAAGAAAGCCATCATCGGCGCCCGCAAGGCGATGATCCCGGAGAACTATATCCAGCGGGTCATCACCTTCGCCCGCCAGGGCTACACCGAAGTCAAGTTTCCGGTGTTCAACACCGACTGGGATTCCGAAGCCTATCTGACAGTCTCCGGGCAGAATTCCAACAACTCGGTGCGCATCACCAACGCCTTCCTGCAAAAAGTGTTGGATGACGGCGACTGGGATCTGATCCGCCGTATCGACGGCAAGGTCGCCAAGACCATCAAGGCCCGCGATCTGTGGGAACAAATCGCCGAAGCGGCCTGGAGTTGCGCCGATCCGGGGCTGCAATTCGACACCACCATCAAC
>DATNIV010000355.1:0-3854 GCA_035604255.1 Telmatospirillum sp.
GCTCGACATGCCGAAAATCTTCGACCTGCTCGATCGCTGCCAGCTGTTTTTGTCCATCGGCACCTCGGGCAATGTCTATCCGGCCGCCGGTTTCGTCAGTCATTTGCGCAGCAAGGGCGCGGCGCGAACCGTCGAGCTCAATCTTGAGCCGTCGTTGGGCGCCACCCTGTTTCATGAAACCCTCTATGGCCCGGCCAGCCAAGTGGTGCCGGAGTTTATCGCGTCCCTGCTGGAGGGGACTTGAGCAGCAGCCAAGGTAGGGCCGCCAGCGCCGCCGCGAAAAGGATCGGCATGCCAAGCCGATAGGCCGAAATGAACATCAGCAGCCAGCAGACAATCCGGCTGCGGATGGAGAGGGCTTGCAAGCGCCCGAACAGGTCGGCGAAAGGATGGCCACCGACTGTGGGTGGCGAATGAGTCGGCGGCTCTTCGTTCACGCTATGGCACCATCTGACATTTCCAGGCATCCTAGACGAAAGAGAGGGATAAGGGGAGGGGCTCAGCGATGAGCGGGCCGGTGACGAAGAATAAGCTGCAAGCGGGGCTGACGCGGTTCGGCCCGGATGTTCTGTGGAGCGCCGGCTATCTCGGCCTCTATGTGTTTCTCGATTGGATCAGCAATGTCGAGCCTTACGGCAATCTCGACATCACGCCGTGGAATCCGCCGCCGGGCCTGAGTTTGGCCTTCCTCCTGGTCAAGGGATTGCGCTTCTCGCCACTGCTCTATCCGGCGGCCTTGTTGTCCGATTGGCTTGTGCGCGGCTTTGCCGCGCCCATCGGCCCGACCTTGCTCGCCGATATGGTGGTGGCCGGCGGTTATGCCCTGGCGGCGTGGGCTCTGGTCCGGGTTTTTCGAATTTCACCCCGCTTGAACAGTCTCAAAGACGTGCTGACGCTGCTTGGCCTGCAAGTGCCGACGGCGTTGGTCGTGGCGGCCGGATATGTGGCGGTCTACCACTGGGCCGGATCGGTGCCGGCTGAAGACGTCGGCATGGCGACGTTGCGCTTCTGGATCGGCGACATGATCGGAGTGGCCATTTTCACGCCGCTTTTCCTGTCGCTGGGCGCGCCGTCGTCGGGTGACCGGCAACCACGGGCGACGCCCTGGATCAATCTGCTGCAGGGATTGAGCATCGTTCTGGCTCTGTGGATCGTCTTCGGCGGCGATCTGGCGCAACATCCGACCCTTTATTACCCGCTGTTCATGCCCCTGGTCTGGGTCGGCGCCTGGCATGGTTTGCGGGGTGTCACGGTGGCTCTGTTCGCTACGCAAATCGTCATGATCGTCGCCATCGAGGAAGCGCATCTGACGGCCGAGACGCTGACCGAAGTGCAATTTTTTCTGCTGGCCTTGACGCTGACCAGCCTGCTGCTCGGCGCGATCGCCAGCGAGCGGCGGCGCGATCGGGCGGCGTTGCACGACAGTCAGGCCCGTCTTCAAACGATTGTCGAAGTGACGCCGGAAGGCATTCTGATTCTCAACGCCGATGATCATATCGAATCGGTCAATCCGGCCTTCGAACGCCTCTGTTGCCGGCAAAAGGCGGACTTGATCGGTCAGAAGGCGACAATCTTGTTTCCCGAATTGGCGGCGTTCCTGCGAGACGGCGGCGAGACGCAACTGCGGCGTCCGGATGGCCAGACGGTGCGGGTGGCCCTGTCCATCGGTCGGGCCAAGCTCTCCGACGAATGTTTGCAGGTGGTGACGCTGCACGACATGTCGAAGCACGGAGCGCCTAGAGCCGGATGAGGCGGCGGCGCAGCAGGATCTCGGTGGTTCCCTCGGCGATCAATCCGGGCAGTTCGCTGACCTCGGCAAAGCCAAGATGGGCATAAAATCCGCGGGCGGTGTCGTTGAAGTCGCTGACGGTGGTCCACAGATTGGCTGAGATCAGTCCGGATTGCGCCGCGACCCAATCGACAGTCTGGCGGCCGAGGCCGCGGCTGCGGGCCTCGGGCAGAAGCGCCAGCATTTCCAGGAAGGGGCCGCGCAACCAAGGCGACCGGACGGCGACAACGCCCGCCAGACCGGATGACGTTTCGATAGCAAATCGAAATAATGTCGTGTCTTGCCGGCCGAGATAGCCACCCAGGGCCTCGGCCGACTGACCGAGCCGCCGATAAGGATCGATGCCGGCGCAGAGTGCGCCCAAGCGCGTCGCTTCGCCGTCGGCCAGCGGGCGCAGCTGCGCTTCGGCGAGCGCATGGTGGATCGGCGGAAAGGCCTCTCGGGTGGCGACCATGGTCATGGCAGCATCGCGTCCAGTCGGGTGAAGCGGTATCCGCGCCTTTTGAGCTGGTCGACGATGACGGGCAAGGCGTCGCCGGTTGCCCAGCCGCGGCCGTTGATATGGAACACCAGGATGCCGCCGGGTTTGGTTTTGGCCAGCACCCAGCGCGTGAGTTCCTCCGGCGTCAGAGTGCGGATCGGATCGCCGCTGGGAAAGCTCCAGTGGACCACGCGATAGCCCAGATCCTCGACGTCCTTAAGGGCGCGCGGACTGGAGTTGCCGGCGGGAAACCGAAAAAAGCGGCTGTGCCGGCCGGTGATGCCGGTCAGCAAGGCGTCGTTATCCTCGACCTCGTGGCGGATCGCCTCATCGCTCAACCGGTCCATATGGTTGTCGTGATTGAGCGAGTGGTTTTCGATTTCGACAAAGCTCAGGCGGGCGAGCGCGGCCAGCGATGCTTCATTGTGCCGGGCGAATCGGCCGGACACGAAGAGGGTGAAGGGGATCTTTTCCTTGACCAGAAAGTCGCTGATCTTGCGATCGAGAAAGGCGGGGGTCTTCGTCTCGCAGGCGTCGAAGGTGAGTGCGACGATCGGATCGGTGGTCGGCAATTGGGTAAGGATGTCGGCCCAGGCGCCATTCGGCCCCGCCGTCATCACGGAGCTGAGAAAAAGTGCCCTAAAAATCCAAGTCGGCATAATGTTTCGGTGGCGAAATGCCGGGGAGATGGTCGCTCAACAGCGGGCGGACGCTGGGTCGCGACTTGATGCGGGCGTACCAATCCTTGGCGGGCAGGAAATCGTCCCACGGAACGTCGCCGATGTAATCGACGCAGGACAGATGGGCGGCCGCCGTGATGTCGGCCAGGGAGAACGATTCCCCCGCCAACCATTTGCGCCGTTCGACCAACCAGCCGATGTAATCGAGATGGTCGCGAATGGCGCTATAGCCGATGCGGATCAATTTGGAATCCGGTCCGCCGGGAATGCCCATCTGGCGTTTGAAGACCTTCTCGCCGACCAAGGTGATGGTGACGTCGCGGTTGAATTTGACGTCGAACCAGCCGACCAGCCGTCGCACTTCGGCGCGCGTCGGCATGTCGGCGCCGATCAGCGGCGGTTCGAGATGACATTCGTCCAGATATTCGGCGATGGCGGTGGCGTCGGACAAGACCGCGCCGTCGGGTTCGACCAACACCGGCACATCGCAGGCGGGATTGAGCGCGACCAGCTCGGGATTTTCTTCCCAGGCGTTTTCCGCCACCATCTCAAAGGCCAGTTTCTTCTCGGCCAGAACGATGCGGACTTTTCGCGAAAATGGGCAGAGCCATTGGTGGTGTAACGTACGCATGGCGACTATTTAGCCGAGCTGAGGGTCACCCTGCAAAGGATTATGGTATGTCTTATGCTAAAAGCAGGCGTTTCGATCCCGCGTGACCGGTCCTCGGATCGTCGAGATCAGTGTAAAAGCGCCGAATATCCGCCATTTATCGCCGAAATGGGCTGTCCGAACGAGGCGATTGGGATCAGTGTCCAAAGGGGAGCCAGATGAAATTTAGAACGTTGATGGTGATGGTTTCGGTGTTCGCTTGCGTCCTGCTGGCGGGATGTGTCGAACGCAGAG
>DATNIV010000356.1:0-5559 GCA_035604255.1 Telmatospirillum sp.
GCTCCAAGGAGACGCGAGATGACAGACGGAACGATCAAATCAACGTTCGACGGAATGCGGGCGTTGACATCGCAAATCGACCCTTCCGTCGAGGCGATGCTGGATGCCCACAACTTCGTCTTCACCCGAATGAACGCCACCCACGACCACGTCTGCGCCTTGTTCACCGGTCCGCAAACAACCGATTCGCCACCTTGGCAGCTCTCCGTGCGTCATTCGATAAACGGCGAAAGGATGATTTTGTTGAGCGCTCAAGAAGAGCAACCGCAGCTCTCTCTTTCCATTCTCATCGGAACATCGATCGCACAAACCCTGGCGGAAGCGGTCGGCTTGGCTGTTTCCTTCGTTTCTCTGTCCGAACAGATAAAAGCGACTCCTTGAGACTTGCCGCGAGACAATCGCCCCGAGCCTCAATTCTGTTCCCTAAAGCTCCGTCATTTGCGAGCGGTCAGCGAAGCAAAATGGTGATTCAGTGGCGCCGGCCTTAAGTGCCGGCGCCACCGAGAATGCTTGTTTCATCCAGGACGGGTCGGCGCGCCGACGGTGTGGAACTCGCAATGACAACTCTCTCTCATAAACAGCATTGGCGTCATCCGCTTTCGATATGTTGCCGTCGCTCCCGCGCCGCGTCTGACGAACGCAACCGCCGTTCCGACCGAGCCCGTGTTTCCCCATGCCCCACAAAATCGTCAGGCGACGCTGGCATCATCAGGAACCTTCCGCGACAGCGTCTCAAGCGCCATGCATACCTGATAGATCAGATTGCTGGCCTCCTTAAAATCGTCCTCTTCGGTCAAACAATGGTGAGCAAACCAAAGCTTTTCCAATGCAGTCGTAATATCATCTACAGGCTTTGATACGATCCGCGCATAGATCGCATCCAGCTTGTCGCTGAGATCGACTGTTCTTTGATCCTCATGAGGATTATGAAGAATTTCTTTTTGTAACTGCCGGTACTCTTCAACCAGCGATATGTTGTCCTTTTCCCCAACCATGAGGACCTCACTCGCAACAAGGGGTTATCGGCGAAATTTTCGGAATTTCACTCTGTTTTCTATGGTTACAGTTGCTTTCTGTAGTTGATCATTTTTTAATGCACACTCCGATGATTAAACTTCAGTATAGCGCCACATATCAATGTGGGTGTAAATATATTTACAATCACAACTTTCGTTATATATCTTACATAAAAATATATATTATCATTGGGCAATATGCGTAATAACGCTTCCAGAAATGCGGCCTAGCCAAAGACAAGATTGTTCTCAAAGATAAACCCCACGCCAAAAAATCCAGAAATATACAGCAAGTAAAGAATGGTTGATGTCGCTATGACAGGACCAAAAGGGGCTAAGGCGCCGCAGCCTTCCTTCCGCCGACACATCAGAAAGACCATCATTAAAAAGGAAGACACCAAGAAAATAATCGTTACCGCGACAGGACCGAACCAAGCCCCAATTGCCGCAAGCAGTTTGACATCCCCTCCGCCCAACCGACCGCACAATCCGGTTCCAAGAACTTGGACCAAAGAGGTCATACCATACCCCAACAGGATGCCGCAAAATGCTTGTCCCACATCGACAAAGAGACACCACTCCGCCGCCAGCAGAACACCTGTCACCAGCAGCGGCCACAGCAGCACATCAGGCAAAATGTGATTGCGCCAATCGATCCAGGCGCAAAGGATCAATGCGGCGGATAGTCCCATACCAGCCACCATCCGCTCCCATGACTCGGCGGTGGCCGCCACCAGTCCCAAAAGTAAAACGGTGCCAATTTCGAGAGCGGGATTCCACGTCGTTGACGCCTCGGGAACCCTGGGGGCGACGAAGGCCTCCAGCACCCCCTGATCCAGTAAGATATCAAGACGCTGATCAAGCCAGCGGGCGGTAAAGCCCGTCGCCAAACCAGCAAGAAAAATGAAACTCACGATCAGGCTCTGACCCAACGAACCGGTCATCTCAGTCCCTCAGCCAATTTGCGTAGAGACGCAAGACCCCACCATATTCGGGGGAAGCCCGGGTGAAGCCGGTGAGGGGCCGCGGCCATTCTTCGGATTCCATGCGCGACGGCAAAGAAACGCATCTTGAAAATAGAAGGCCGTTTTGGCGCGAATCGGCCGATTGGTAAACTTCTGAACCAATAAGATATGGGTTCCGCTCGGCATCGCCATGAAATCGGCAGCATGAACCAGCGGAATCGCTGCCAAACTCTTGTTGACGCTGACGGCGAAAGGGTTGGCCTGTTTGGACAAACCGTGAGTCCTGCCGCTTGTTTTTCCCTCAAAGGTCCGCGTTCCAACCATTTCGGAAAATCGTTTCGCCACGACGTCGTTGTTAAGCGGCAAAACGATTTTGGCCGATGTCGTCGACAGCAGAGTTTCCAGCCCGGTCTTGCCGTATTTTTCCTCAATCTGAGCAAAATCCTGGCCGATCAGAAGATAGGATACCTTTTGACCGCGCCCGACCGCCGGACCGTCAATCAAAGCCTGTAACTTTGGCATCTGAGGAAACTCGTCGAGAACGAAAAGAGCCGGATAGGGCCCCTGCTTTCGCCCCGAGTCGTCGACATGTCCCGGCGGATGCGCGATGAGATATGCTGACAGGGCCTCGACGAAAAGGGCCGTCACCACACCCAGCACCCGAGCGTCTTGCTGGTTGACACAGAGATAGATGGTCACCGGCCGCAGCTTTCCCGTACGGCGATCGGGCTTGCCTCGCAAATCGGCGAAATCAATATCCGACACCGCCGTACGCTGCCGAACGGCGGAATTCTTGAAGACGATCAATCCGGCGTCCATAGCCGAGAGAATCGATCCTCGCTCGCGATCGGGCGTATTGGCCAGTTGGGTCAATTCCATCACGGCACGATGGGCATAGCCGTTGGCGCGCGCCTCATCGATCGCCTTGACGAGAAACATGCGGATGGGATCGGCCATCAAAGCCGCATTGGGATCCGCTTCCTTCATCGTCTCGATTTCGTCGCCTGCGGCCAAAGAGGCCTCGGTGATCCAATCGAGCAACATTGGAAAACAGGCCTCTTTCCCGGTCCATTGAGCGGGAAGACCGTGGTGATCGTCGCCTTCGCATTTGGAAACGATGAAATGGATGAAGCCGCACAGCGCTGCCCGCCCTTTCTTGCTCCAATGCGGATCGGCGCCGCCTTGAGGATCGGGAATCAGAATGGCGCAGAGTCGGTCGATATAGAGATCGCGCTGCGGCCCCATGCGCGGAATCGATTTTGGCGAGAGCGGATTCCAACGCGGGTAGATAACGCCCGCAACGGGATCATCCTCGGCCCCCCATTCCAAACGGAAGACCGCCCCAATGGTCTGACGGTACCCCGACGTGATCGCATACAACTCCGGCTTGACGTCATTGATGATCATCGACACGGAATCGCACATGAGGATGGTCGGCACCACCACCGATGCCGTCTTGCCGGTTCCGGGCGGAGCGACGCAAAGGACCGACAAGGTCTCGGGTAATTTCAGCCAACGGCGGCGCCATTGCCCAAGAACGATCACCATGCCGTTTAGCAATCCCATGGAAGCGATGTCGCGATCGTCGGCCCAGCGCGCGGACCCGTGAATCGCCGGGATCATCGAATAGGGATTGAGGCCCAATCCGGCCCCGAGAACAACCACGGCCAGGCTAGGAAACCCTATGGCCAGCAGAGGAAGACGCCCCACCGCCAGAGACCGCATCAGCCAATCCTTGTGAACGTCCAACCAATACCCTCCATGATCGACCAAGGTCGTGAAATAGCCTGCGACCCACGCGACGCTGTCCTGACTAATCCCTCTCTCCGCCAGATAGGTGAGAGGCAAGGCAAGCGGCGCCGTCACCAGAAACACAGCGCAAGCGATCAGCACGGCGAAGATCTGCCAGCGCACGCTTTTGCGAACCTCGTCTTCCATATCGCCCCTCGTCATCGGTGGCACCTCTCAGACGCCCTGCAACTCGACGGCGTCACGCACCATGCGTGGAATTTCGATGGCGGTGACGACGCGCCGCGTCCCCAATCTGTCAATTTGCACAATGCGTCCAAAGGCCGAGCCAATGATGTCGATCGCCGCGTTGGCATCGATGCCAGGATTGGTCTGCGCGAGATTTTGATAAAAGGCCCGCAAGGCCGCTTCGGGACTATTGGCATGGATAGTCGCCATGAAATTGGTATGCCCCGTGGTCATCAAACGAAACACGCCGGGCGCGTTGCTGATACCGATCTCGCCGCAAATGATGACGTCGGGAGTCATCCGCACCACGGCGTCGACAACCCGCATGACGTCGACGCCATTGGTGGTTTCCGTGCGGGAAACCACCAAATGCACGCGATTGGGATGAGGAACGATCACTTCTCGCGCATCTTCGACCGTCAGCACCCGCGACTCGGCCGGCAGATAGTCGACGATGGCATTGAGAAACGTCGTCTTGCCGGTCGACGTCGCGCCGGAAATCAGAATCGCCTCGCGACCTCGGACGGCGGCCAGCAAATCCTCCAACGGCGACTCGTCATACCGCCTCTGCCCGTGCGCCAGCGGCGCTTCGGTCAAAGTCGAATTTTTCGTCAAGCCGTAGCGATCGAGCGTGATCTTCCGTCCCGGATTGAACACCCGGACGTTGAGCGCAATCCCCTGAACATCCCCCATGTCGTAGCGCACATTGGGACCGACCAACGCCGTAAAGCGATGACCTTCGGGTAAAGTGGCATATAGCAACGGCATTCGCCGACGATGAAAGAGCTGCCCGCTGACGTTGGCCATCTGCTGGCAAAGACTAACCACATAGTCCTCGGTCAAAGCGGCGTCGAGACGAGCCTTCCACCCGCAACCGACAGCTTTGACCCAAACCTCACCGGGACGGTTCATCGCCAGTTCTTCGACATCTTGGCCGTCATAATGGATGGACAATCGGCGCAGGGTATCTTCCAGAAGCGGGTTCATGGCCGCCCCCCCGGCGTCGGAGCGTTCGCCGATGGCGGTGTCGTGGACGAGCCGCCGGCGCCCCCCGAAGCCGTGGCACCGAGAGCGCTGTCTCGTAACTGTTGCAGAACATTGGCTTGCATGATCTGTTGCGCCGTCTGCGGAGCCAATTTTCGCAATGCCGGATTTTCGGCCATTGCCTCGACCAATCCGGGCAACAACTGGGTTGCCAAGTCGGTATTGGATTTCACCGTCCTGGCCATATTTCCTCTCGCCGGCGTCACCGCTTGCAACCGCTCCGGATCGCGCAGCCAGATATCCTCGGCGGGAATGATGTTCAGCCTGGTGCCTTGCGGCACCGTCAAGACCGGGCGGATATCCACATTTTCCTGAACCATCCGCTGACCCAATTGGTCGATGTCGTTGCCCAGCCGGTTGGCGGCGCGCGCCTGCCCACTCATGGACTGGGTCGTCCCGCCCAGCGGACTGACAACCGACGTGCTGTTGCCTCCGAGAACCCAGTCACTCGCCGCGGCAATGGCACTGGTCAGCAGGGAACTCCCGTATTTTTCGAAGAACCTCGTATCGAGGTCGCCGGGCAGACCGGTGCGCCCCATGACATCGGCGGCCTGATT
>DATNIV010000357.1:0-4776 GCA_035604255.1 Telmatospirillum sp.
AAATGCGCTCACTGCAGCGTCGCAGATTTACACCGGCAGCGGCCCGTCGCTTTTGCGACGATATCCGGAAAAATTCCAGAAATGACTATCGTCATCCGGCAAGGAAGACCGTTATTTTTGATCAGCCGACCCCCCGCACCCCGAGGATGCCATGGATGATCAAATCGCCGTTTCGTCATTCCATTTTGACGCACCCTACACCGGCGATGACATTGCCATCGCCCGGTTCCTCCTCGCCCAGCAAAGTCCAAACCCGGCGGGCGAGCAGCGGATCGACGGACTGGCGAGACGAATGATTTCCTCCATACGCGACAAAGCCTCGGGCATCGGCGGCATCGACGAAGTCTTGCGGGAATATTCCTTGTCGACCAAAGAAGGGCTTGCCCTGATGGTGCTCGCCGAAGCCCTTCTCCGGATCCCCGATGCGGCGACGGCCGATCGGTTCATCGAAGACAAGTTGGGACAAGGCGACTTTTCCAACCACAAGCCGCTCTCCAACGTGCTGCTTGTCAATGCGTCGGCCTGGGCCCTGGGGTTGACCGCCCGGATCATCCAGCCCGGAGAAAAGCCTGAGCATTTATGGGACCGGCTGGTAAAACGAATTGGCCTGCCGGCTGTGCGAATGGCCACGCGGCGGGCGATGCAGATCATGGGAAATCACTTCGTCCTTGGACAGACCATCGAAGCGGCCTTGAAGCGAGGCCGCACGGGCAGCGGAAAAAACTATCGTTACACCTTCGACATGCTGGGTGAAGGAGCGCGAACCGCCGAAGACAGCCATCGGCATTTTGAAGCCTATCTGAAAGCGATCGACACCATCGGCGCCACGGCAGGAACCCACGGCTTGCCCGACCGTCCGGGTATTTCGGTCAAACTGAGCGCTCTCCACCCGCGTTTCGAGGCCGTCAGCCGACAACGGGTCTTAACCGAATTGGTGCCAAAACTGCTGGAATTGGCCCGCAAGGCCAAGACCTACGACCTCAATCTGACCGTCGATTCCGAAGAGGCGGATCGCCTGGAACTGCTGCTCGACGTGGTCACCGCCGTCTTCTCCGATCCAAGCTTGGCCGGATGGGACGGATTTGGCTTCGTCATCCAGTCCTATCTCAAGCGCGCCTTATCGATTGTTGACTATGTCGCCGATCTAACCGCGGGCCTCGACCGGAAAATGATGATCCGGCTGGTCAAAGGCGCTTATTGGGATGCCGAAGTCAAGCGAGCGCAAGAACGCGGCTTGAACGACTATCCGGTGTTCACCCGAAAGGCGATGACAGATCTCAACTATCTGGCCTGTGCCCGCAAACTGTTGGCGTTACGCCCCAGAGTCTTTCCGCAATTCGCCTCGCACAATGCGCTAAGCGTTGCCATGGTGCTTGAAGAGGCCGGCGATACCACCACATTCGAGTTCCAACGCCTGCATGGCATGGGCGACGTTTTCTACGCCGGCCTCTTGAAGGAACGCCCGGACGTCGCCTGCCGGGTCTACGCTCCGGTCGGCCGACATCGCGATCTTCTGGCCTATCTGGTCCGACGTTTGCTGGAGAACGGAGCCAACTCGTCCTTCGTCTCTGCCGCCGGAAATCCCTCAATCCCCATCGAGACGCTGCTGGTACGCCCAGCTGCGATCATTGGCGATGCCGAACAGGCCCGGCACCCGACCCTGCCGCTGCCTTTGGATCTGTTCGGCTCCGAGCGACGCAATTCGCGGGGCATCGAATGCGGCCATGCCGCCGCGCTCGCCCAATTGACGGAAGAAATCGAACAAAACCGCGAAACAGCGACGGCTTATGCGATCCTGGATGGCAAGACGGTTGAAGGATCCCTTCGCTCCGTCTTGAGCCCGATCGACGGCACCGTCGTCGGAGAGGTCCACGAACCACCATTAGCCGTCGCCGACACTGCCATCACTCTGGCACAAAATGGGTTCGCGGCGTGGCACGCCACCCCGCCGGACAAACGCGCGGCAGCGATCGCCCTGGCCGCTGATCTCCTGGAAGAGCGCCGGGCGCGCTTCATCGCGCTTTTGCAGCATGAAGCCGGCAAAACGCTCGATGATGCCTTGTCGGAAGTCCGCGAGGCCGTCGATTTCTGCCGCTATTACGCGGCCCAAGGTCGTTCCTTGTTCGGCGACGACCTCGCCATGCCCGGCCCTACCGGTGAAAGCAACATCCTCCGACTGCGCGGACGCGGCGTCTTCGTGGCGATTTCACCTTGGAATTTTCCTTTGGCCATTTTTCTAGGCCAGATCACCGCGGCGCTGATGGCAGGCAATGCCGTGGTGGCAAAGCCAGCCGAGCAAACACCGCTGGTCGCCGCGGCGGCCATCCATCTGCTGCACGAAGCGGGCATTCCGCGAACGGCCCTGCATCTGGTGACCGGCGACGGAACCCTGGGCGCTCGCTTGGTCGAGCATACAGCGGTGGACGGCGTGGTCTTCACCGGTTCCACCGACGTCGCGCGCCGGATCAATCGCGCTTTGGCCGCCAAGAGTGGGGCAATCATCCCCCTCATCGCCGAAACCGGCGGCATCAACGCGATGATCGTCGATGCGACCGCCCTCCCCGAACAGGTCGTCGATGATGTCGTGACATCGGCCTTCCGCTCGGCCGGCCAACGCTGTTCGGCGCTCCGCCTGCTCTGCCTGCAAGAGGACATCGCCGAACCGATGATTCGGATGATCATCGGCGCCACCCGGGAATTGCGGATCGGCGATCCGCGCGATCCCGCCACCCATATCGGACCGGTCATCGATCTGGACGCCAAGCTTCGGCTTGAGCAGAGCATTGCCGCCGCCAAAAAGACGGCGCGTCTTTTGTATGAAGGCGTCGCCCCTTCCAATGGCACCTATATCGCTCCGCATCTTTTCGAAGTGGCAAGGCCTTCCGATCTGACCCAGGAAATATTCGGCCCGATTCTTCACGTCGTCCGCTATTCGTCCAGCGAGCTGCCGTCCGTCCTCGATGCGATCCGCGACAGCGGATACGGCCTGACCCTGGGCATTCATTCGCGCATCGACGACACCGTCAATTTGATCATCAGACAACTCGGCGTCGGCAATATCTATGTCAACCGAAATATGATCGGCGCCGTGGTCGGCGTGCAGCCGTTCGGCGGTCACGGTCTGTCGGGAACCGGCCCCAAAGCCGGCGGGCCGCATTATCTGCTCCGCTTCGCCACGGAGCAGACGATCACCGTCAACACGGCAGCCGCAGGGGGCAATGCAGAACTCATGTCGCGGACGGAATCTGGAGAAAGATGACAAGACCGCTGTCGGCGAAACAAAGAACGCGTTGACACTTGACAGGCCCATTCCATCGGGTACGGTCAATTAATCGGCAATGTTCGAGCAAACCCTTTGGATGCCTAAACATTAGGCATCCCGGTCGATGCGAGCGGCGTCAACCAATGTCAATGCACGGATCTTGATGGAATATTTCATTCAGCAGCTCATCAATGGCATCAGTCTCGGGGCTATTTATGGTCTCATCGCCATCGGCTATACGATGGTATATGGCATCATCGGCATGATTAACTTCGCCCATGGCGAAGTTTACATGATCGGTGCTTTTGTCTCCCTGATCGGTTTTCTTTTCATGGGAGTTCTCGGGATCACTTATATTCCTCTCGCCATTTTTCTAGTGCTCTTGATGGCTATGTTGTTCACGGCCATCTATGGCTGGGCAATCGAACGGATCGCCTATCGCCCCCTGCGCGGATCGGTCAAGTTGGCGCCATTGATTTCCGCCATCGGCATGTCCATCGTCTTACAAAATTACGTGCAATTGGCTCAAGGGGCGCAAGTGAAACCCTTGCAACCGATCATCCAAGGCGGCTTCGATTTGTCCAGCGCCGGCTCCGAATTCCATGTGCGATTGGGCTATCTACAGATCGTCATCGTGCTTCTCACCACCGTGCTGATGGCGGGGTTTACCTATGTCATCACGCGCACACCGCTGGGACGCGCCCAGCGCGCCACCGAGCAGGACATGACCATGGCCTCGTTGCTGGGCGTTAACGTCGATCGCATCATTTCGACGACCTTCGTTATGGGCGCGATGCTGGCCGCCGTCGCCGGGTTGATGGTGACCCTCTATTACGGCGTGATCGATTTTTATATCGGGTTCATCGCCGGCATGAAGGCCTTCACCGCAGCCGTGCTCGGCGGCATCGGGTCCCTGCCGGGAGCCATGTTGGGAGGATTGCTGATCGGCCTGATCGAGGCTTTCTGGTCCGGCTATTTCAGCATCGGCTATAAGGATGTGGCCGCCTTCTCGATTTTGGTGCTTGTTCTTATTTTTCGCCCCACCGGATTACTGGGCAAACCCGAGGTCGAGAAAGTATGATGTCGGTGCCGCCTCGTTCCTATTTGCCGTCGAATAATGGTGGCGCTCGGGCTTTATCGCCCAACTTTTTGACCAACACGCTGAAAGATTCCCTCGCCGCCGGCCTGCTCGCAGCCCTCCTGGCACTTCCCATGTTGGGCTTGCGCATGGTCGATTCCGCGCAAGGCCTCTCACTCGACTACCGGTTCAGTTGGGTCGGCATCGCCTTCGCCATCGTTTTCGTCGGCCGCCTCGTCATGTCGCTGGTCAGAAAGGCTTTGGCCCAACGATCTGCGCAGCGACACCAGGCAGCGCCCGCGCCATCGACGGACAGCCATCCTCACCGGCTCCGCAAGATCGCCGGATGGGTTCTGGTGGCCGCCGCTCTCTTGTTGCCCTGGTCACCGTTTGCCGACCGCAATCTCCTCGACAAGGCCACATTGCTGCTGATTTA
>DATNIV010000358.1:0-2980 GCA_035604255.1 Telmatospirillum sp.
AATCTCGCGGTGGGCGGTGTCGCCAATCCGATCTCCATGGACAGCCAGTCGGTGCTTACCATCGAGCGCCTTATGCTGATCAAGGAGATGATCGACAAATTGGGCTCGTTCATTCGCAACTGTTATCAGGTCGACGTCGCGGCGGTCGGCGCCTTCTATTCCGACTGGACGACCATCGGCGCCGGGATTACCGACTATCTGTCGGTGCCCGACATGCCGATCGATACCAAATGCACCAAATTCATGACGCCGGGCGGCTTCATCAAAGGCGGCGATTTGTCGAGCTTCAAACCGATCACCACCTACAAGGACTCCTATTTTCGGGATGGCGTGGCCGAATCGGTCAAACATTCCTGGTACAAATATGCCGGTAATGCCGGTCCTTTGCATCCGTGGAAGGGAGAAACCACGCCCGATTACACGGATTTCCAGGATGAGGGCAAATATTCCTGGGTGAAGTCGCCGACCTTCTACGGCAACCCGGTCCAAGTCGGCCCGTTGGCCAATGTGCTTTGCAACGTCGCCGCCGGCCATCAATCGACCATCAGCCATTTGAATCGCATGGTCGATACGATCAGCCAATTGTCCGGCCACAAGCTTCCGTTAAGCGCTCTGCATTCCACCATCGGACGTCATGCGGCGCGCGCCGTGCGCTGTGGCGTGATGCATGAAAATTTGCAGGCCAATTGGCAGGCGTTGATGGAAAATATCGCCAAGGGCGATGTGACGACCTTCAACAAGCCGGTCTTCCCCAAGGGCGAGATCATGGGCGTCGGTCTGCATGAGGCGCCGCGCGGCGTGCTGTCCCATTGGTCGGTGATCAAGGATGGCAAGATCGCCAATTACCAGGCGGTGGTGCCGACCACGTGGCTGGCGGCGCCGCGCAATGAGGACGGTCAGATCGGTCCTTATGAAGCCTCCTTGCTGAACACGCCCGTGGCCGACCCCGAACGGCCGCTCGAGGTGCTGCGGACCGTCCATTCGTTCGACCCCTGTCTGGCGTGCGCCGTGCATCTGACGGACAAGGAGCATAAGACTGTTGTCCAGGTCAAAGTGCTATAGGCCTTCATTTCAGGTGAGATCCATGCGCGTGGTGGTTTTGGGGATCGGCAATCTTCTGATGTCGGACGAGGGGATTGGCGTTCACGCCGTCGCCGCGCTGCAACGGCGTTTCATCTTGCCCGACACTGTCGAGGTGGTGGATGGCGGAACCACGGGCATGGAGTTGTTGCCCGATTTGCAGGGGGCTTCCCATTTGATCGTCGTCGATGCCGTCCGTGTTGGAAAACCGCCGGGCAGCGTCCTGCGCCTGGAAGGCGACGAGGTCCCCGCCTTCTTCAAGACCAAATTGTCGCCCCATCAGGTCGGGCTGTCCGATGTGTTGGCGGCCTTGCGGTTTTCCGGCAACGCGCCCGATCATGTCGTGCTGATCGGCGTGCAGCCGGTGTCTCTCGATCTCAAAATGGAATTGTCACCGCAGGTGGCCGCCTGTATGGATCAGGTGCTGGATCTGGTGACCGCCGAATTGGCCGCCATCGGCTGCCCGGCCCAGGCTCGGAGCTCGTGTTATGACTCCAACGCTTGATTCCCTCGTCATTCCCGCGAAAGCGGGAATCCACGAGCCCATTGGGAACCCATGGATTCCCGCTTTCGCGGGAATGACGGATGGGGGTACTTTCCGTTGGTGTCAGAACACGAGGGGCTAGGGCGATGTGTATGGCCATTCCATCTCGCGTTATCGCCATCCAGGGCGATATGGCCCAGGTCGAATGTTTTGGCCAGGAGCGGTCTGTCAGTTTGATGCTGATGAACGAGCCCGTTGTTGTCGGCGACTTTCTCTGCATTCAATCGGGTGTTTTTGCGGTGGAAAAAGTCCCCGTTGCATTGGCGAAGGAGGCGCTCGCCTATTTCGCGCAAGTGCTTGAGGGGTTTGAGCAATAGGGAGGAGCGCATGCCGATTGAAGGCGACATCCTCGTCGATCTGACTGTGACCGAAGGCGTGTTCTCCCGCGTCGACATCCGCAATCAAAGGCTTCTGACCGCCACGGCGCCGCTGGTCGGTCGACCGGCGTCCGATGTTCCGGCTCTCGTCACGCGCCTGTTTTCAATCTGCCGTGTGGCGCAAGGCCTGGCTTCGGTGGCGGCGGTCGAGAGGGCCCAAGGCGTGGCTCCGGCGGCGGCGCAGTTGGCGGCGCGCCGATTTTTGCTGGCCGGTGAGACGGTTCTCGAACATGCCGGCCGGGTCTGTCTCGATTGGACGCAATTGTTGGGCGAACCGCCGGCTCTGCTGGTGTTGAAGTCTCTTCGCGCGACGCTGGCCGATTTGCCTCAATCGATCTTCCCGAAAGGCGACTGGGTGCGTCCCGGTGGCGGGGCGCTGCACCTCGATGCGGCGCGGTTGCGGGAGGGCTTGATCGCGGTCAAGGCCGGCCTCGGCTTGGTGGTCTTCGGCGCGACGCCTCCCCTCGACGCGGAGCGATGGACGGCATGGCTGGCCGCGGGAGAGACCGTCGCCTCGCGTCTGGCCCACCGATGGCGCGCTGACGGCTTGGCGGATTATGGCGCAACCACATTGCCGGCTCTTCCGGCCTTCGAGCCTGATCGCCTGGAGTCACGATTGGCGGCTGACCATGATGGAGACTTCGTCGTCCGGCCGGATTGGAAGGACGCCCATTTTTTTACCGGACCGTTGGCGCGGCAACAGCATCATCCGGTGGTGGCCGCCGTCGTCGGCGCTTTCGGGAGGGGGCTGCTGGCCCAACTGGCGGCGCGCGTGATCGAATTGGAGCGGCTGATGCGCGAAATGCAGGATTTTGCCGACGGTCTATGCGATGATAACCCTTCGCAATTTATGGCGTCGTCGCATGCGCACGGCGTGGCGATCGTCGAGGCGGCGCGCGGGCGTTTGGCGCATCGCGTGGAGATCAAGGACGGGCGCGTGACGCGCTATCAGATTCTGGCGCCCCCCGAATGAAATTTT
>DATNIV010000359.1:0-7795 GCA_035604255.1 Telmatospirillum sp.
GGCGAGCCTCGCCGCTCTCGATACGCTGTCGGCGTCGGGCGTGCGCTCGACGCTCGACCGCCTGTCCGGCGAACCCTATACCGGTCTGGCGACGACGGCTCTGGCCTCGGGCGATCTCTTCACGGGCTTGATCCGGCGCCAGAGCCTGGCTGCCTCCTCGGACGGACCATCGCAGGGCCAGAGCGCGTCCGGAACTGGCAATCGCGTGCAGTTGGCCTCGCTTGCATCCGACTGGGGTTATGATCCGGTGCCCCGGATCGACAAGCCTTGGGGCATGTGGGTGTCGGGGTATGGCCAGACCGGGGGGATCTCCAGCGACGGCAACGCCCATCGTCTAAACGAGACGATTTCCGGCGGTGTCGTCGGTGTTGATTACAAAGTGAATCCCCAGCTTCGGATCGGTATGGCCTTCGGTGCCGGCAACACGAGTTTCAGTCTCAACAACGACGGCGGTCGCGGCTCCGTCGATCAGACGCAAGCTGCGCTTTACGCCGACTATGATTGGGGGGCGGCTTATCTCGCCGGTCAACTCGGCGTCGCCTATGGCGACGGGCGGGTCCGGCGCGACGTGTCGTTGCCGGGGCTGCCGGCTGTGGCGACGGGCCATGCGACCGACACTCAGGCCCTGTCCTCGGTCGAGGCCGGCTATCGGCTGGCCATGCCCGGCCACGTCACGCTCACGCCTTTCGCCGGCCTGTCGTTCGATACGGTTCGACAGAATGGCTTGACGGAGAGTGGGGCGGGCGCTCTCGCTCTCACGGTCAAGGGCGGGACGACGAACTCGGCCAAAAGCCAGTTGGGAACCCGTCTCGACGGCACGGTCCCGGTCGCCGGAACCGCACTCGCGACTGATCTTTCGATCGGCTGGGCACGCGAATACGCGTCCGGCGCGCGGACTGCCACGGTCGCCTTCAGTGCCGATCCGGCGGCCTCCTTTCAGGTCGACGGAGCGCGGTCGAAGCGTGATTCCGCAGTTCTCGGCGCTGGGCTCGCCCTGCCACTGTCCGCGGAGACCAGCGTCTATCTGCGTTACGACGGTTCCCTCGATGGTTCCAGCAGCAGCCACGCGCTCTCCGGTGGTTTCCGCGTCACGTGGTAACGAGGCTGCCCCAAATCGAAACGCCATCGGCTCTTGCCGAACGTGTCGCAATCCCGGATTCTCAAGGATCGTTTCCCAAGATGTGATGGCCCTCCCCATGACTGTTTCAAACCCGAGTTTGTGCGAATGCGGCAGCGGTCTGCGGTCTTCTCGCTGCTGTCGGCTGGATTTGTCGTCATTGGGCCCGGCCGAGGCGAGCCGCCATCTGCTGCCTCTGGTGGATCGGGCGATCGCCCTCCATGGCCAGGGAGGGTTGGGCGAAGCGGAGCAGATCTGCCTTGACGTGCTTGAGCTGTCGCCCGGTCAGGGCGGGGCGCTGGCCGTGCTCTACCAAATCCGCAAGGCGACGGGCCCGCTATCGGCCGCCGAGGCTCTGGTCCGTCGCTTGGTCGCGGTCAATTCCAATAATGTCTGGGCGACCCAGGAATTGGCGCTCCTGCTGTTTGGCAAGGGCGATCTGGCCGAAGCCGAGATCCACGCCCGCAACGCCGTGCGTATCGCGCCGACGGATCCACAATCGCACAATCTGATGGGGATGATTCTGACCGAGGCCAACCGGCCCCAGATCGGCGAATATCATTACCGCCGCGTGCTGGAACTGACCGGCCAACGCGAAGCGATCCTGCTCGCCAATTTGGCCTGGAATCTCAAAAATCAGGGCAAGATGGCGGAGTCTCGCAAACTTTATGCGGAGTCATTCGCCCTCGATCCGACCATTCTGCAGACACTTATCGGCTGGGCGCGTATGGAGGAGACCGACCGCGACTTTGGGCGTTCGGACGAGCTGCTCGATCAGGCCGAGAAACTCGATCCCGGCAATCAGAGCGTGCTCTTGCAACGGGCCGTCTTGCGGGGGCGAACCAAGGACTATGACGCGGCGCTCACCATCCTCGACCGACTGGAGGCGCAGAACCATAGCGACGGATTGGGGGCCAACGAACTTTTGGAGAAAGGGCGGCTTCTTGACAAGATGGGCCGCTTCGACGAGGCCTTCGCCGCCTTCGCGGCCGGCAAGCAAAAGGGCGTTCTTTTCAGTGGCTCTGTCTATCTGGACGAGCATGCACGCCAACTCGTCCAGCGATTGACTCAGTATTTCACGGCAAGCCGACTCCAGATCGTGCCGCGCGCCAAGCCGATCGAGACGGGGCCGCGTCCGCTTTTCATCGTGGGTTTTCCGCGTTCCGGCACGACCATGGTCGAACAAACACTTTCGGCCCATCCCCGCATTTCGGCCGGCGACGAACTGACCTTCGTCAACGACATTACGCATCTGATGCCGCGCATGTTGAACAGTCCACTGCCCTATCCCGAGGCGCTCGCCGATCTGTGGATGGGCGATCAGCGGGAGGGGCTCGACAACCTTCGGGATTATTATCTGCAGCGCGCGCGTCAACTCGGCATCGTCGAGCCGGGCGCCACCTGGTTCACCGACAAGATGCCCTTGAACGAGACCCATTTGGGCCTGATCGCCCTGATGTTTCCCGACGCGCCGGTCATCCATGTCCTGCGCCATCCGCTCGATATCGTGCTCTCGGTCTTCTCCAACCACCTGACGCACGGCTTCTATTGCGCCAACGCGCTTGAAAGCATCGCGCGCCATTACGTGCTGATCATGGACTTGGTCGAGCATTACCGCCGCGAGATGGCCTTGAAATATCTGCCCATTCGCTATGAGGACATCGTTGACGATCAGGAAAATCATGTGCGACGTATGTTGGGCTTCGTCGGCGTGAGTTTCGACAAGCGCTGCCTGTCGTTCCATGAAAATAAGCGCTATGCGCGGACGGCATCCTACGCTCAGGTGACCGAGAAACTCTACGACAGATCGCGGTACCGCTATCGCCACTATGTGAAGCATCTGGCGCCGGTGTTTCCGATTCTCGAGCCGGTCATCTATCGCCTCGGGTATGGGATCGATGCCTGAGCCGTCAGCTGCCAAGTCTCCGTGCCAGGTCCCCGCATCACCACCGGCGTCGAATACGGTCGATCAGTGGATGGCGGTCGCCGAAGCCCACGATCAAGCCGGACGGTTCGATGTGGCCGAGCGATTGCTGGTCCACATCATCGCGGCGATGCCGTCCCATCATCCGGCGTTGCACGCGGCGGCGGTTTTGTCCTGCAAACGCAAACGACCGTTGGAAGCGCTGACCCGGTGTCGGCGGGCCATCGAACTGGCGCCGGACATTGCGCTCTACCATCGCAACATCTGCGAGATTTACCGTAACCAGGCCCGGCTTGACGAGGCGATCGACCATGGGCGGCGCGCCGTGGCCTTGGCTCCCGATGACGCGGCGGCCCACTATAATCTGGGCGTTATTCACTATGATCGATTGGAGATTGCGCAGGCGATCGCTGCGGAGCGCCGGGCTGTGAAATTGGACCCTGCCATGGCGTCGGCTCATTTCGAACTTGCCGAAGCGCTACTGGTCAGTGGTCGATTCGAGGAAGGATGGCGCGAATATGAGTGGCGCTTCGACTTGCCCCACGCGCCGCCCTTGCTACCCCCTCATGACAAGCCCCTGTGGGACGGTCGGCCAATGCCCGGAACCACGCTCTTGTTGATCGCCGACCAGGGCTTCGGCGATACGATCCAGTTCTGTCGTTACATCCCCGCGGTGGCCAAGCTCTGTCCGGATTTGATCGTCGCGGGCAGTTCTGCAATGCGTCCGATCGTCTTGCAGCAACCGGATATCGTCGGTTATCTCGACCGCTGGGAGCAAACGCCCGCGTTCGATGCCTATTGTCCACTCTCCGGTTTGCCGCGGTTGTTCGGCACCGACCTCGCCAGCGTCCCTGCGCCGATCCCCTATGTCAAAGCCGATCCCGCGAAGGTTTTGTCATGGCGCCGCCGTCTCGATGCTCTGCTTCCCAAGGGTTATCGCCGCATCGGCCTTGTGTGGTCCGGACGGCCGACCCATGGCAACGATGGCAACCGTTCCATGTCTCTTGCGCGGTTCGCCGCGCTTGCCGCCCTGCCGAAGGTCGCTCTCGTTTCACTGCAAATGGGCGAGGCGCAAGCCGAAATCGGTCGTTATTGGGGCCACGCCCCATTGATCAATCTTGGTGCTGAAATCAAGGACTTCACCGACAGCATGGCCATTCTTGACGGGCTCGATCGCCTTGTCTCGGTCGATACCGGCGTTGCCCATCTGGCTGGCGCGATGGGGCGACCCGTTTCGATCCTGCTGCCCTTCGCTCCGGATTGGCGATGGTTGCTGAACCGCCCGGACAGCCCCTGGTATCCGTCCGTCACGCTGTGTCGCCAAACAACTCCCGGCGACTGGGACAGCGCCCTAAGCGCCGTGATCGATACCCTGAATTAACGTCAAGGCTGTTGATTTACGCTTCGATCGGCTCGACGTCGACGGCCACCTTGAGCGACTGTTCACCTCCGCCCAGCACGACGCCTTTCAAAGGGCTGACGTCGTTAAAGTCGCGGCCCCAGGCCGTGGTGATATGCTCGGTGTCGGGGACCTTATCGTTGGTTGGGTCGAGGTCGACCCAACCATAACCAGGCACGAAGGCGGAAAGCCAGGCGTGCGACGCGTCGCTGCCCTTCAGCTTGCTTTTTCCGGGTGGCGGGCGGGTTAGCAAGTAGCCGGAGACATAGCGGGCCGATAAACCCAGGCTGCGCAGGCAGGCGATGCCCAGATGCGCGAAATCCTGGCAGACGCCTCTGCGGTCGGCGAGAACCCGATCCAGCGGCGTGGATACCGTCGTCGCCTCTGGGTCATAGATGAAATCGTGATGAATGCGATGCATCAGGTCGAGCAATCCGGCCATGATCGGGCGATTGGTGGGAAATGACGCCATGGCGTAGGCCGCCACGGCGTCCGTCGTGCCGACCAGAGGGCTGGCGAAGCAGTATTCTTTAGCCTCCAGAAGATCCGGCGTGCGAACGCTGTCCAGCACATCGACGACACTTTCCCACCAGGGCGTGTCCTCCGGGGCGGGGTGGCTGCGCGATTTCAGTTCAATGCGGCTCGTCGCTTCGACGATCAATGTGCGATGCGGGTCGTGCAGGGTAAAGAAGGTGATCGGATTGCCAAAATAGTCGTTTCCGTGACTTTCAATCTCTGTCGGTTGCGGGCGGATGCGCAAGGCCGTCCGCCGGCAGACCTGCCAGGGGACGGCTCGGGGCGCCAGATGCGCCAGATGATGCGCCACCAGAACGGGTTCGTTATAGGTATAGGTGGTCAAATGGCGGACTTTGTAGTTCACGGCACCGTCTCTCTGAATGGCGTGTTGCCGCTGGCGTTGCGGCTCACGGCGTGCGTGAAATATTCACGGGTGACCATCTCGGACAGTTCCCATAATTTCGATCGCAACACTTCGAGGAATGTCGCCAGATTGCGCCGGCCGCCGTCTTCATCGGGGCGCGCCAGAATTTCGATCTCGGCGGTACGGATGGCGCCGCAGAGCCAGATGCTCAGGCGTTGTTCGGGGCCGTAGAAGGCCGTTCGCCGTCTTGCCGCCACCTGATCCATATGCGCCCCCAGAGCCACGATCTGAAAGGCCAGCGATCGCGGATTGCTTTCGTCGGCCAGCAGCAAATCAAGGACCGGAGCGAATTGCGGCGACGAAAGATAGCGAGAGCGATAGGTCATCGCGCTGTCCGACACCTCCAGCAGCACGTCCAAAGCCGCGCCGCCGATCTTCTCCACGGGCTGCAGGATGTTGGACAAGATGTCGAGAACGTGCAAACCGCGTTCCATACGGCGTCCGATATCGACGAACCGCCACGCCAGCCCCCGCGTCATATTCTCCATCGCCAGGCCGCTCAGCGCTTCGCAGGCAAGCACGACATGATTCAACAGATTGACCAAGTCTTCCGTGTTGAGGCGACTGCCCACGCTGATTTGCGTCACTTCGTCGAGCAGGCGGTTGACCGCTCTCCAGGTGTCGAGAGACAAGCGGTCGCGCACCATGGCGGCCATTCGCTGCACCCGCTCGATGGTCGCGCGGAGGCCGTGCATATGCGCGGGGTCAAAATTCATCCGGGCGATAGTCGCCGCCGCTTCCTCCGAGTCGGTTCGGGGGGGCAGGCGATAAAGATGGTTCAATAAGCCAAGAGCGGCCGGGAGTTCGTCGGCCGCGCCGTAACTGGCGGCATTGCCGACGCGTGACAAGGTGGCGCGCAGAAGTCTGGTCGCATCTTCGGACCGTTCGACATAGCGGCCGAACCAATAAAGATTGTCGGCCACGCGGCTGGGAAGATCATGGGCGCCGCGGACCAGCTTGACCGGAGGGTCGGTGGCGCGAACGGAGGTGACCAGAGGCGTCTTGGTGTCCGTGCGGACCCAGGTGTCCTTGCTGCCGCCACCGAATTGCATCGACACGACATTGCCGCCCCGCTCGGCGGCGACGCGGGTCAATCCTCCCGGCATGACCACATATCCGTCGTCATGCGCCGCGACGAAAACCCGGAGCATTAACGGTCGGGGATCCAGCGCGCCATTGTTCCACACCGGCGTGGTTGACAGTTTCACGCGTTCCTGAGCGAAGAAAGCGTCGGGTTGATTGCGGATGGCTTGCGCCAATCCGGCCCGTCTGACCGCCGACAGATGTTCGCCAAACACCGGTTGCGGAAGAGAGCCGGTGCCGGGATAGGCCGGCTTGACGACCATGCGGTCGAGATTGGCCAAGACATAGTGGCGTTCCGCATGTCCGCCGCACCACCACGTGGCGACAGACGGCATCTTCAAGTCCTCTCCGAGAAGATGCTGCGCCAGATTGGGCAGAAATGGAGTTATGGCGCCGCTTTCCAGCAAGCCGCTGCCCAGGCCGTTGGCCACGACCACATTGCCGCGGCGAACAGCCTGCACCAGTCCCGCGATACCGAGCGTCGATTCGTTGCGCAACTCCAGCGGATCGCAATATGCGCCGTCGGTTCGCCGTAGGATGACGTCCACCTGCTGGAGACCGTCCAGCGTTTTCAAATAAACGTGATCGCCCCGAACCGTCAGGTCTTCCGCTTCGACCAGGGTATAGCCGAGAAAGCGGGCGAGATAGGCGTGCTCGAAAAAGCTTTCATTATAGGGGCCCGGCGTCAGCAGGACGATGCGCGGCGTTTCCCGATGTCGTGGCGACAGGCTGTACAGCGATTCGCGGAGTTTGTGAAAGAACGGCGTCAGGGATTCGATCGGATGGGGACGCTGCATTTCAGGCAGGGTTCGTCCGACGATGCTGCGGTTTTCCAGGGCGTAACCGGCCCCCGAAGGCGCTTCGCACCGATCGGACATCACCCACCACTGGCCATCCGGCGAGCGGGCCAGGTCGGCGGCGTAAAGATGAAGATAGCGTCCACCGGCGGGCGCCACATGACATAGCGGCCGCAGGTAGGCGGGGTGGCCAAACACCAAAGCCGGCGGCAAGCGACCTTCGCGGAGCAGATCGCACGGGCCATAGAGATCGGCCAAGATTCGGTCGAGCAGGGTGGCGCGTTGGGCCATTCCCTCTTCGATGCCACGCCATTCCTGGGCGGAGAGAATCAACGGGACAGGGTCGAGTTGCCACGGCCGGTCAAGACCGCGTGGGTCGCGATAGACATTGTAGGTAACGCCATTTTCACGGATCAGGCGTTGCGCGCGGTCCCACCGGTTGAGCATTTCGTCATGGGGAAAGGTCGATAACGCTTCGATGAAATTTTCCCATTGCGGACGTAAGGAGCCGTTCGCATCGACCATTTCATCCCAA
>DATNIV010000360.1:0-9127 GCA_035604255.1 Telmatospirillum sp.
AACCCAGCGCAATTTTTACGGTTGTCGAAGCAGCTGCAACCCTGGTTGGCGGCGGCCAGCGTCTTGCTGATCGGCGCCGGTTTGTATTTCGCGTTACTTGTCTCGCCGGCCGATTATCAGCAAGGCCAGACGGTTCGGATCATGTATGTGCATGTGCCGTCGGCGTGGCTTGGCATGGTCGGCTATTCGACCATGGCCTTGGCCAGCGCGGTCGGCTTGATCTGGAAGCATCCCTTGGCCGATCTGGTGGCCAAGGCGGCGGCTCCGATCGGTGCCAGCTTCACCTTTCTCTGCCTGGCGACCGGATCGCTTTGGGGAAAGCCGATGTGGGGAACCTGGTGGGCGTGGGACGCGCGCCTGACCAGCATGCTGATTCTCCTGTTCCTGTATTTGGGTTACATGGCGCTGCAAAGCGCCTTTGACGATCCGTCGCGCGGCGCCCGCGCCTCGGCAATTCTCGCCCTGGCCGGTTTCATCAATGTTCCGGTGATCAAATTCTCCGTGGATTGGTGGAAAACGTTGCATCAGCCGGCCAGTTTGCTGAAAGTGTCGGGCCCGGCCATTCATCCCGCGATGCTGACGCCGCTGTTGCTGATGGTGACGGGTTTTACCTGCTTTTTCGTGGTGGTTTTGTTGATCCGTGTGCGCTCCGAGATCATCGCCTCGAAGATCCGGGCGATTCGTCTGACGCAAATTCATGGAACGCGGGAAGAGCCTCTGGCGGATCATGCGGTCGGGTAAGGAGGGCTCAAGAGGATGGACAGCCTGATGACGTTTCTGGAGATGGGCGGATATGCCCGCTTCGTCTGGCCGGCTTATGGTCTGGTGGCCGTCGTCACGATCGGGCTTTTGCTGGTGAGCCTCCGGACGTTGCGGAGCCGGGAGCGGGCTCTGACGATGTTGCAGGAGCAAAGTCCGGGCCGGCGCGGCAGAAGGCGGGACAAATGATCCCCAGGGAGAACAAAGGACGATGACCCGCAAGCAACGCCGATTGTATTTCGTGTTTCTGGGGATGCTGGCGCTTGGCGCCGCCGCCGCTCTGGTGTTGACGGCGATGAACGACACCTTGGTCTATTTCTACACGCCGTCGGATCTTCGCACGAAACATGTCAGTCCGGATCGGCGCTTGCGGATCGGCGGTTTGGTCGAGCCAGGTTCGGTTGCGCGCCAGGGCGATGCCGTGCGCTTCGTGGTGACGGATTTGACGGCGACGCTTCCGGTGACCTATCGGGGTGTTTTGCCGGATCTGTTCCGCGAGGGGCAAGGCGTGGTGGCTGAGGGCAAGATGGATGGCGAGGGACTGTTTCACGCGAGTGAGGTTCTGGCCAAGCATGACGAAAATTACATGCCGAAGGAAGTCGCGGACGCTTTGAAGAAGTCCGGACAGTGGCAGGATGAAGGAAAGAAGCCATGATCGCCGAGCTTGGGCAGTTTGCGTTGATCGTGTCGCTGTTCGTGGCACTGGTGCAGGCGGTGATTCCGATGGTGGGCGCGACGCGCGGCGATCGGGCGTGGATGGACGTGGCGCAACCGGCGGCTTTGGCGCAGTTCGCGCTGATCGCGACGGCATTCGGCGCGCTGATGACCTGCTATGTGACGAGCGATTTCTCGGTGTTGAACGTGGTGCAGAACTCGCACACCGATAAACCGATGCTCTACAAGATTTCGGGAGTCTGGGGTAATCACGAAGGCTCGATGCTGCTGTGGGTGTTGATCCTAAGCCTCTATGGGATGGCGGTTTCGATTTTCGGCGGTAACCTTCCGCCCGGTCTCAGGGCCCGCGCGCTCTCCGTGCAGGCGATGATTTCTTGCGGTTTTCTGCTGTTCATCCTGTTCACCTCGAATCCGTTCACCCGAGTCGATCCGGCGCCGTTGAACGGCGACGGTCTCAATCCGTTGCTGCAAGATCCCGGTTTGGCCTTCCATCCGCCGTTTTTGTATCTCGGCTATGTCGGGTTCTCGATGGCCTTTTCCTTCGCGATCGCCGCCTTGATCGAAGGCCGTGTCGACGCGGCTTGGGCGCGCTGGGTGCGGCCCTGGACGCTGGTCGCCTGGTGCGCTCTGACCTTGGGCATCGCCATGGGGTCATGGTGGGCCTATTACACCCTTGGCTGGGGCGGTTGGTGGTATTGGGATCCGGTGGAGAACGCCTCCTTCATGCCTTGGTTGGCGGGCACCGCCTTGCTGCATTCGTCGATCGTGGTCGAGAAGCGGGACACGTTGAAGGCGTGGACGATTTTGCTGGCCATCGTCACCTTCTCCTTGTCCTTGCTGGGCACCTTCCTGGTGCGTTCGGGGGTTCTGACCTCGGTGCACAGCTTCGCGGCGGATCCGTCGCGCGGCGTGTTCGTGCTGGGGCTTCTGGTGTTGGTGGTCGGGGGCTCTCTGATCTTGTTTGCCATCCGCGGCCCCGGTTTGAAGGGGGGCGGCTTGTTCACGCCCTTGTCCCGGGAAGGCAGCCTGTTGCTGAACAATGTGCTGATGAGTACGGCGGCGGGAACGGTTTTGCTGGGAACCCTTTATCCGCTGTTCGCCGATGCCCTGGACTTGGGCAAGGTGTCGGTCGGCGCGCCATTTTTCAATGCGGTGTTCATTCCGCTGATGGTGCCGATGGTGATGACCATGGCGATCGGTCCGCTGATGTCGTGGAAGCGCGGCGATTTGGCGGGCGCATTGGGCCGGTTGAAGGCCGCCTTCGGCTTGACCCTGCTGGTGTTGATCGGGACGTGGTTGGTTGCCGGTGGGTCGGCGGGGCCGCTGTGGGCGGCCGGCGGTTTGGCGCTGGCGGCGTGGCTGTTCTGCGGCGCCTTGACGGAATGGGCCGAACGGGTGCGTCTGTTTCGCGGACCCTTGTCCGAGACCGTGGAGCGGATGATCCGGCTGCCTCGGTCGGCTTATGGGATGACGGTGGCGCATGCCGGCGTGGCGATCGTCATCGCCGGGATTACCGGGTCTGCCGCCTGGACGGTGGAGAAGATCCAGGTGATGCATGTCGGCGACGTGGCGTCGGTGGCGGGCTACGATCTGCGCCTGGAGGGGGTCGAAGACGGGATCCCGGGGCCGAACTATATGATCTTGCGGGCGCATTTCGTCGCCAGCAAGGCCGGACACCTCGTGACCGATCTCTATCCTGAGAAGCGGATGTATCGTCAGCCGCCGCGTCCGACGACCGATGCGGCGATCCATACCAACTTGCTTGGCGATCTCTATGCGGTCGTCGGAGATGCGGATGGAACCGGCGGCTATGTCACCAGGCTTTATTTCAATCCTCTGGTGCCCTGGATCTTCATCGGATCGGTGACCATGGTGATCGGGGGGCTGGTGTCGCTGACGGATCGCCGCTACCGCGTGGGGGCGCCTTTGCGAACGGCGCGCGCTGCCGCTGCGGCGAAGGGACGGGTATAATGCTGCGTCGATGGTCGACACTGCTGCCGCTGGCGGTTTTCGCGGTTCTGGTCGCTTTTTTCGCGTGGCGGTTGGTGCTGATCACCCGGGGCGACGCGCCCAACATGATTCCCTCGGTGATGATCGACAAGCCGGCTCCAGGCTTTGATCTGCCTCCCCTGGTCCTCGACCGTCCGGGGACGGTCACGGCGGACCTGGCCGGACAGGTGACCTTGATCAATTTCTTCTCGTCTTGGTGTATTCCCTGCCGGGCCGAGCATCCTTTGCTGGTCGATCTGATGGTCCAGCCGGCGGTGAAGGGAAAGCTGCGTCTGGTCGGAATCGACTATAAGGACAAGCCCGAGGACGGGCGGGGCTGGCTTTCCCGTCTTGGCAATCCCTATCAGGCGATTGGGATGGATCGGGATGGACGCGTTGGGATCGATTTCGGGGTCTATGGTGTCCCGGAGAGCTATCTGATCGATCGGACCGGTCACATCCGCTACAAGCAGGTCGGACCGTTCACCGCGGACGATATCCGGAGCAAGCTGCTGCCCCTGCTGGCGGAGTTGAGCAAATGAGCCGTGTCTACCGTAGTGCAATCGTTGTGATGACGGTTCTCTTTCTGATGGGCGGTTCGGCCCTTGCGGTGCAGCCCGACGAGGTCTTGAAGGATCCGCAATTGGAGGCTCGCGCCCGCGACCTGGGTCGTGATCTTCGCTGTCTGGTCTGTCAGAACCAGTCGATCGACGATTCGGATGCCGATTTGGCGCGCGATTTGCGGATATTGCTCCGTCAGCGGTTGGTGGCGGGTGACAGCGACGCGCAGGCGAAGCAATATCTGGTTGACCGCTATGGCGACTATGTTTTGCTGCGGCCGCCGTTCAAGGCGACGACATTGGTTCTGTGGTTGGGGCCAGGCGCCCTGCTGCTGGGGGGCATCTGGGCCGCGGTGGGGTTTTACCGACGGCGCGGGAAGGCGGATGGGGCGGGGGGCGCAAGTCTTCCGCTGAGCGACGGCGAACAGAAGCGGTTGAGCAGGCTGTTGGCTAAAGAACGAGAGAGATGAACGGGCGATGACGCTTTGGATATTGTTCTCCGCCGTAACCGCAGGCGTGCTGTTGCTTCTGGTGGTTCCTCTGTTGCGGCGTCAGACGGCGGCTCCGGCGCGGATCGCCTATGATATCGTCGTGTATCGGGATCAACTGGCGGAAGTTGAGCGGGACCTTGACCGCGGCTTGTTGAACGCGGATCAGGCGGAGGCGGCGCGAACGGAGATCTTACGCCGCATGCTGGCCGCCGAGGACGCGGAACTGGAGTCGCCGCCGGTGGAGTTCCGCCTGGGGGGCGGGCGCCAGTTGCGATTGGCGACGTCGCTGGTGATTTTGGTCGGATTGCCGCTGGGGTCCTTCGGGCTCTATGGCATGTTGGGCGCACCGATGCTCCCCGGGCAGCCGTTCGCCAGCCGACAGGCCGATCCGAATATCAAAATGACGGAAATGGCCGCGCGTCTGGCCGCCGATCTGAAGTCGAAACCAGAAGCGGATGGGTTTGCCACCTTGGGCGAAACCTATTTTGCGCTCAGGCGTTATGACGAAGCGGCCGACGCCTTCCGCCAAGCGCTCGGGCTTGGTCTGATCGACGCGGCGATGCTCTCTTCGCTCGGGGAAACGGTCGTGCTGGCGAATAATGGCGATGTCGTTCCCGACGCGCGGGAAGCGTTTCAGCAGGCCTTGACGCTGGACCGGGGCGAGCCGCGGGCACGGTTCTATCTGGGTCTGGGGAAAGCGCAAATCGGTCATTTCGCCGAGGCGGTGTCGATCTGGCGTGATCTGGAAAAGAATAGTCCGGCGGATGCCCCGTGGCTGCCCATGCTGAAGGAGCATATCGCCGAATATGCCAAGCAGGGCGGTTTCGATCCGGCGACGATCAAACCGATTCCGCCGGCCCCGGAAGGGGCGAAAACGGCCGAAGGGCCCAATCCGCACGGCGATGCCACAACAGCGTCGGCCAATCCGCCCGTCTCGGAACAAGTCGCGGTGCCCGGTGGAGAGCGCGCGGCGGCGGCTGTGATGGCGCAGTCGCCGGAGCAGCGGGCGCAAACCATCAAGGCGATGGTCGATACGCTGGCGGCCCGCTTGAAACAGAATCCCGACGACCTCGAAGGTTGGTTGCGGCTCGCCCGGTCCTACCGGGCGATGGGTGAGTTGGAAGAGGCGCGCAAGGCGGCGGAAACGGCCGTCAAGCTGAAGCCGAAGGCGATCGAGCCGAAGCTTGGGCTGGCGGAAATTCAACTGGCGGCGGCGAAGAGCAAGCAGTTGCCGGCCGATTTCATCGAAACCATGAAGGCCGTTCTGGTTCTCGATCCGACGAACGACGAGGCAATGTACTATGTCGGGGCCGCCGAAGCGCAGGACGGTCACGTCGACAAGGCGCGTCAGTTATGGACGAAGCTTCTCGACATCCTGCCCCAGGATAGCCCGCACCGCGCCGAACTGGTCAAGCAGATCGCCGATCTGCCGAAAAGCTGAAGCCGATATAACCTAAAAAGAGCATTTCACCACAGAGACACAGAGAACGTAGAGATTTTTTAAAGTATTACGAAAACCAGAAGATTCACCAGAAAGGTGACGGGAACTATTCGATAAAGTCTTTGTTGTTTCTCTGCTTTCTCTGTGCCTCTGTGGTTCATCTGCCGAATTTGTGTACAATGTTTCGTTGCGGGGGCATCGTGCTGGACAGCCGTGGGTCAAGCCCGGGATGACGATGATGCGATCTGTTCGCAACCCTCCCTATCCGCTCTGAGCAGTTATCTCATTGATCGTGTGATAACAATTCTCATCGCGCTGTGGCGCTTGACGGGTAGCCTCAACCTATGAGATGACTTTTATAAACGTTCAAGAAGAAGACTTGGCCGCCACGATGTGGGCGGACCATTCAGTATCGCCTTGAAATCCATGCTGATATTGTGGGAATTCATCCCACGATGCGGGTAGAAAAACGGTTGGCGTAAAAGCATCGCATGCCGCCTTTTGGTTGGGGTTGCAACCATGGGTAGATGCTGTGGTGGCGGTGGCGCTATGACCAACCATGACTCGTGCGATTCGGGAGGGACCATGAGCGACCACCAGGACTCCTTTTATCAAGTCATTCGCAGGCAGGGCGTTTCCCGCCGCAGTTTCCTCAAATTTTGTAGTCTGACGGCCGCCAGTATGGGGCTTTCCCCGGTTGTAGCCTCTCACATGGCGCATGCGCTGGAGACCAAGCCGCGCATTCCCGTGATCTGGCTGCATGGACTGGAATGTACCTGCTGCAGCGAATCCTTCATCCGTTCGGCTCACCCTCTCGTCAAGGATGTGGTGCTGTCGATGATTTCGCTCGATTACGACGACACGATCATGGCGGCGGCGGGGCATCAGGCGGAAGAAATCCTCCTGGAGGCGCGGACCAAATACAAGGGGCAGTATATTCTGGCGGTCGAGGGCAATGCGCCCTTGGGCAACGACGGGATGTTCTGCTTCCCCGGTGGCATACCGTTCGTCGAGAAGCTGAAGCTCATGGCCGCCGATGCGCAGGCGGTCATCGCCTGGGGATCCTGCGCCTCGAACGGTTGCATCCAGGCCGCCAAGCCCAACCCCACCGGCGCCGTGTCGATCGACAAGGTGATCAGCGGCAAGCCTTTGATCAAGGTCCCCGGATGCCCGCCGATCGCCGAAGTGATGACCGGCGTCTTAAGTTACATCCTGACCTTCGATCGGTTGCCGGAGTTGGACGCGCAGCGGCGTCCGTTGATGTTCTACAGCCAGCGCATTCACGACAAATGCTATCGCCGGCCGCATTTCGACGCCGGTCAATATGTCGAGCAATGGGACGACGAAGGCGCCCGCAAGGGCTATTGCCTCTATAAAATGGGGTGCAAGGGGCCGACCACTTACAACGCCTGTTCGACCGTTCGCTGGAACGACGGCGTGTCGTTCCCCATTCAGTCCGGCCACGGCTGTATCGGCTGTTCCGAGGAGGGCTTCTGGGATCACGGCTCGTTCTATGCGCGCCTGACCGACATCAAGCAATTCGGCATCGAACGGAACGCCGACCAGATCGGCATGGCCGCCGCCGCCGGCGTCGGTGCCGTCGTGGTGGCGCATGGGGTCGCGACGGTCGCCACGCAGCGCTCGCGCAAGCGCGCCCAGTCCGAACAAGACCAGAAGCACGGGGGGACCACAAAATCATGACAACGCTCACGCCGAACGGCTTTCCTCTCGACAATTCCGGCCGGCGGATCGTGGTCGATCCGGTGACGCGAATCGAGGGTCACCTCCGCCTGGAGGTCAACATCGATGACGGCAATGTCATTCGCAACGCGGTTTCCACAGGAACCATGTGGCGCGGCATCGAACTGATCCTCAAGGATCGCGATCCGCGCGACGCCTGGGCCTTCGTCCAGCGTATCTGCGGTGTCTGTACCGGCCCGCATGCGCTGACCTCGGTTCGCGCGGTGGAAGACGGCTTAGGGATCAAGATCCCCGAAAACGCCAATATCATCCGCAATATGATGATGCTGGCGCTGCAGGTGCACGATCATCTGGTGCATTTTTACCATCTGCATGCGCTCGACTGGGTCGACGTGGTCAGTGCGCTGAAGGCCGATCCCAAGGCGACGAGCAGCTTGGCGCAAAGCATTTCGGCCTGGCCGCTCTCGTCTCCGGGATATTTTCGCGACGTCCAAATGCGGCTGAAGAAATTCGTCGAGTCCGGGCAGCTTGGGCCCTTCAAGAATGCCTATTGGGGGCATTCGGCCTACCGCCTGCCGCCGGAAGCCAATCTGATGGCGGTGGCTCACTATCTCGAAGCGTTGGATTTCCAGAAGGAGATCGTCAAGATCCACACGGTGTTCGGTGGCAAGAATCCGCATCCGAACTGGCTGGTCGGTGGCGTGCCCTGCGCCATCAACCTCGACGGAGCGGGCGCGGTCGGTGCCGTCAACATGGAGCGGCTCAATCTGGTGTCGTCGATCATCGATCGCAGCGTCGAATTTTGCGAACAGGTCTATCTGCCGGATCTGCTGGCGATCGCGTCGTTCTACAAAGACACGCTGTATGGGGGAGGGTTGTCGTCGAAATCCATCCTGTCCTATGGCGATATTCCCGAACGGGCCAACGACTATTCGGCCAGCAGTCTCCAGCTGCCAAGGGGCGCCATCATCAATGGCAATCTGGCCGAGGTTCACGAGGTCGACCTTCGCGATCCGGAGCAGATCCAGGAATTCGTCATCCACTCCTGGTACAAATATCCCGACGAAAGCAAAGGCCTGCATCCGTGGGAGGGCGTGACCGAAGCCAATTTCGTCATGGGGCCGAATTATAAAGGCAGCAAGACGAAGGTCGAATCGCTCGACGAATCGGCCAAATATTCCTATCTCAAGGCGCCGCGCTGGAAAGGCCACGCCATGGAGGTCGGGCCGCTGGCCCGGTGGGTCATCGGCTATGCGCAAAACAAGCCGGAGTTCAAGGAGCCGGTGGAGGCGACCTTGAAGGCGCTCGACGTGCCGGTCGCCGCGTTGTTCTCAACGCTGGGGCGCACCGCGGCGCGTGGACTCGAGTGCAAATGGGCGGCCGATAAGCTCAAATATTATTTCGACAAATTGATCGCCAACCTCAAGTCGGGCGATCTGGCCACGGCGTCGACCGACAAATGGGACCCGTCGACCTGGCCGGCGGCGACCAGGGGGGTCGGATTCGCCGAA
>DATNIV010000361.1:0-3348 GCA_035604255.1 Telmatospirillum sp.
GGCGCCGTCGTCATGTCCATCGACCAGGGAAAACGGAAGGGCTTCGTCAGCACTCATTTCCCCCTCTCCCCTTGCGGGAGAGGGACGGGGTGAGGGGGCTCAAACAAACTCTCGCCGGTGTCGAATGGCATCATCGCACGCCTTTTATCCCGCCTCGCGGCGTTAAGACCCCTCACCTAACCTCTCCCACAAGGGGAGAGGGATTCTATTGTCTTCACTTTCTCTGAGATGCTTCTACAAAATTCCGGGTTTTTCCGCGCGCCAGCGTTCGAATTCGGTGGAGAGCAGGGCGACATGCTCACGTTCCTCCGCCGCCAATTCCCGATAAAGCTGCTGCTCGGCCGATCCCTCCGGTGCCTGCGCGCTGCGCTCCGTGAAGAAGTCGACGGCACGCTTTTCCAGGCCGATGGCGATGAGGAACAGATTGGCCGGGTCCTCGGGCCGTCCGGTGACGCCGCTGTAGAGAGCGAGCACCTCCATGCGGAGCTCCTGCGATGGCGCCGGGATGGCGACGTGATAGCGCCGCGACAAGGTCGTCATATGCTCGGCTTCCATCGCGGCAAACCGGCTGAACAAACTTTTGAGCTGCGGGTCGGTCGAATCGGCGGCGGCCCTGTGATAGAAGGCTTGTCCCCCCAATTCGATTTCAAAAGCGGTGCGAATGGCGTTCAGAGCCGTGTCGTTTTCAACCGGTTGCGTCGTGATGCTTTCCAGTTTTCCGCCGCAATGCGGGCAGGCGCCGTAAGGGAAGGCAAAGCCTTCGCTGACTTTGGCGCAGTCGGTGCAGCGCCATTGGACGGACTGGTCGGCGCAACAAATGTAGCTTTCATCGCCGTCCAGAGGCTGATGACATTTCGGGCAGAGCATGACGGAGCCTCCCGGTTGGGCCGAGGCGGTCGTGGCAATGGGGAATTCGCCTGGAACGAAGGCGGCCATATCCTCGGTGGTGATCGGCCATTTCGTCTTGCCGCTCTGCAAATAGGCGCCGATCGCCTTGGCGGCCCGCCGTCCGGCCCCCATCGCCAGGATCACCGTGGCGCCACCGGTGACGATGTCGCCGCCGGCGAAGACACCCGGCAGGTTGGTCGCCTGGGTCTGATCGTCGGCAACGATGTAGCCCCATTTGTTGAGGCCGAGACCGGGGGTGGATTGGCCGATGATCGGATTGGCGTTGGTGCCCAGCGCGTAGATGACGGTGTCGCATTCCAGATCGACGAATTCGTCCAGGGGAATCGGCTTGCGGCGTCCCCGCTCGTCGGGCTCGCCCAGCATCATCTTCTGGACTTTCATGCCATGGACTTCACCTTCGCTGTCGACATTGATTTCCACCGGCGCATGCAGGAAATAGAATTCGATCCCTTCTTCCTTGGCATGGCGCAGTTCCTCGATGCGGGCCGGCGCTTCGGCTTCCGAACGCCGGTAGACGCAACGGACGGTCGGCGCCCCCAGGCGCTTGGCGACACGCAGGCAGTCCATCGCCGTATTGCCGGCGCCGATGACCACGACGCTCTTGCCAAGACTGATCGGCGTGTCGAGATAGGGGAATCGATCGCCGCCCATCAGATTGACGCGGGTCAGAAATTCATTGGCCGAATAGACCCGTCCGGCGAATTCGCCTGGAATCCCTAAGAACGACGGGGCGCCGGCGCCGGCGGCGACGAACACCGCGTCGAATCCCTTGTCCTCGATCAATTGGGGAATGGTGAAGGTTTTGCCGACGACCTTGTTGGTCTCGAACTTGACACCGCTATCGCGCAGCCGTTGGACTTCGCGCTCGATGATGTCGCGCGGCAGACGGAAGGAGGGAATGCCGTATTGCAAGACGCCACCGACGACATGCAAGGCTTCATAGACGGTGACGTCGGCGCCGAAACGCGCCAGATCGGCTGCGGCGCCCAAGCCGCCCGGACCCGATCCGACGACGGCCACCTTGCCCAGCTTGCCGGCGAAGGCCGGCGGCTTGGCCTTGGGCGGCCGGGCATGGTCGCCGATGAAGCGCTCCAAGCGGCCGATACCCACCGGTTCGACTTTGCGCGCGATCACGCATTGCGCTTCGCATTGCGATTCCTGCGGACAGACGCGGCCGCAGATCGACGGGAAGATGCTTGATTCATAGATCGTCTCGATGGCCGCATCGAGGTTTCTGACCAGCAGATGGCGGATGAACCTCGGGATGTCGATGGCCACCGGGCAACCGGAAATGCAGGTCGGCTTATGGCATTGGATGCAGCGTTCGGCTTCCTGATAGGCATCGTCCATGGAATAGCCGAGGTTCACTTCCTTGAAATTCGCGGCCCGTTCCTTGGCGTCGCGCTCCGGCATCTTGTGCTGATGCGGGGTCAATTCGGACATCTTCTTATAGGTCCGCTTGCCGTCGATGATCAGCTTCTTTTCAAGGTTGCAGACATGCGCGAAATCCTCGTTGGCGCGCGCCTCTTCACTCTTGAAGCGCTTCTGGCGGGCATTCAGTTCCTTGAAGTCGACCTGATGGCCGTCGAAGTCGGGGCCGTCGACACAGGCGAATTTGACTTCGCCGCCGACGGTGACGCGGCACGATCCGCACATGCCGGTGCCGTCGACCATGATGGTGTTGAGCGAGACCATGGTCTTGACAGCGAAGGGCCGGGTGGTTTCGACGCAGGCGTTCATCATCGGCAGGGGGCCGATGGCGATGACCAGATCGGGCTTGTCGTTCTCTAAAACGTCCTTCAGCGCCTGTGTCACGAATCCAGGCCGGCCGTAAGAGCCGTCATCGGTGCACAGGATCAGGTCGTCGCTTTCGGCGCGGAACTTGTCTTCCCAGAACACCAGATCCTTGTTGCGAAAGCCCATGATGCTGGTGGTGCGGTTGCCGGCGGCCTTGAAGGCGCGCAATTGCGGAAAGACCGGGGCGACGCCAAGGCCGCCGCCGACCAGCACGACATGGCCGACCTTCTCGATATGCTGCGGCAGACCGAGGGGGCCGACGAAATCGTTGAAACTGTCGCCTTCTTTATAGTTGTCGCGCATTTCCCGCGTCGTTTTGCCGAGCGCCTGGACGACGATGGTGACGGTGCCCGCCTCGCGATCGTAATCGGCCACGGTCAGGGGGATGCGTTCGCCCCCGTCATACAGTCGCGCCATGACGAAATGACCCGGCTGGGCCGACTGGGCGACATCGGGGGCGAGGACGTCCCACAGGAAGGATGTTTCGGAAAACAGTTCGCGGCGAACGATCGGATACATGGCTCTCTCTGGGACGTTGTTTGCGGAATTACGAGGGCCGTACGTTAGCCTTCCATCGCCCAGTCTTCAAGGTGTCAGTTGAGGGGGGATAAGGGCGCGCGAGCCCAGATACTAGTTTTTCCG
>DATNIV010000362.1:0-2788 GCA_035604255.1 Telmatospirillum sp.
CGAAGACTTCACGACTGAGCCAGGATGCTCCCAGATGATAGAGCGCCCGATAGCCGCCGAAAGGGCTGCCCAGATGCAGAAAAGCGATCAGCAGAGCGACGGCCATAAGACCGATCGCCCAGGGCAGACAGCGCCCGCGGATCGCCTGCTCGCCGCAGCCGAAACACTGCATTACCATCACCAGGCCGACGCTGGCTTGGGCGAACAGCGTGAAAAAGACCAGTATCCATTCGTTACCCATGATCGTCCTCGTCAAATTCGGCTAGTGGCGTCGCGGTGCGGCGTGATGACCACCGATGGATGCGTCCGATCCGGAGATGGCATGCCGTGGACTTGGGCAACCGTCCCGTATTTCTTGCGGAGTTCGTCGATGGGGCCAAAATCGATGACACGCTGTGGACAAGCGGCGACGCAGGCCGGCGACTGCCCCTCGACCAGACGCGAACGGCACATATCGCATTTTCCGGTCTTGCCCTTGTCCGGGTTGTATTGTGGCGCGCCGTAGGGACAACTCATCACGCAGTAGCGGCAGCCGATACAGACGTCCTGGTCGACGAAGACGATCCCGTCCAGGGCGCGCTTCTGCATGGCGCCCGTCGGACAATTCGCCACACACAAGGGGTCCTGGCAATGGTTGCAGCCAAGCGACAGCCAAAAGGCGTAGACATCGGGACTCACCGCCTTGCCGGCCTGCCGGAATTCACCACCGGCATATTCGCGCACCCGGCGAAACAGTTGCCCGACATCCAGATCGTTCTGGTCCTTGCAAGCGATCTGACACGTGCAGCAACCCACACAATGCCGCTGGTCGAAATAAAATCCTAATTGCGTTGTCATCATCGAACCCCGAAACCTCTTACGCCTTGACGATCTGCACCAGGTTGGTGTGCTGCGGATTGCCGAATGCCAACGGCGTCGGGTGATATTTCGTCAAAACGTTGATGCAGCCGCGCCGGTCGACCCCCTTTTCGTCAGGCGTCCACCACGCACCTTGCGGTATCGAAACCACGCCCGGCATGATTCGCGGCGTGATCTTCACCGGCAGCACGGTAACGCCGCGGTCGTTGAAAACCTTCACCTTTTCACCGGCGATCAGATTGCGTTGGCGGGCGTCGGACGGGCTCATCCACACCTCCTGGATCGCCACCTCCTCCATCCAGGTCGTATTGTCGAACATGGAGTGGACCCGGCGTTTGTAGTGATGTCCGATGCATTGCAGCGGAAATTTGGCGATCAGAGGGTCGTCGGGCCCCTCCCATGCCGGGACATATTTCGGGATGGCGGGGATTTCATCGAGCTTGTTCTTCGCCCACAGCTGCGGCGAGAAGATCTCGATCTTTCCGGACGGGGTCGGAAACGGATTGTTTTGAGGATCCTCAATCTGCTTCTGAAAAGCGATCGTCGGCGCGGGGTACTGCCAACGATACACGCCTTTGGCCTTGAACGCCTCGAATGAGGGAAAGCCCGAATTGGCTTTCTGCGTCTTCTCGACGACGAAGCGCAGCCATTGCTCCAATGTCCGGCCCTCGGTGAATTTTTCCCGATACCCCAGTTTGTCGGCGAGATCGCTGATCCAATCGTAGCCGTTGCGGCATTCGAACACCGTATCGACGGCCTTGGACAGATAAACCGCATAGTCGCCGCCGAGCCCGGCCGGCGTCGAGATGTCGTCGCGCTCCAGGTGATTGTCGGCCGGCAGCAGAATGTCGGCGAATTTCGCGCTGGCCGTCAGGAAATGGTCGCTGACGACGATCAATTCCGCCAGACGTTCGTCGGCCAGGATCTTGGCCGTTCCATTGATGTCGGAATGCTGGTTGATCAGGCAGTTTCCGGCCAGATTGAAAATCAGTTTGATGTTCGTCGAAAGCTTCGACGTGCCCTTGACGCCGTCCTCCGCCCCCATCTCCTTGCCTCGAACCACGGCGTCCGACCAGGTGAACATCGAAATCTGCGACTTGCAGGGATTGGCAATGGGAATCGAAGCGATGCTTTGCTGCCTGGCATGGGACCCCTGCCCCGAGGCCCATCCGCCCTTGACGCCGACATTGCCGGTCATCGCCGGCAAAATCGTCGCGCTGCGGACGGTTTGTTCCCCAAAGGCGTGCCGCTGCGGCCCCCATCCCTGAATCAACGCACCGGGACGCAAAGAGGCGTAATCACGCGCCAACTGAAGGATGGTGTCTTTCGGAATACCGGTGATGGCTTCCGCCCAGACAGGAGTCTTCGGCGTATTATCGGCGCCCTGCCCCAGCACATAGGCCTTGTAGGAGTTTCCCGGCGGGACGCCGGCAGGCATGTGATCCTCGTCAAATCCCAGGCAATAGGTATCGAGGAATTTCTGATCGTGGAGTTGCTCCGTGATCATGACATAGGCCATGGCGTCGAGCAGGGCGCTATCGGTGGTCGGCCGGATGGGGATCCATTGATCGGCCAGACCGACCGCCGAATTGGAATAGATCGGATCGATGGCGATAATCTTCGCACCGGCTTGCTTGGCCATTTTCAGGTAATAGGCGGTGTTGGTACCGAAGATATTTTCGCCAGGATTGCAGCCCATCAGAAGAATGAGCTTGGAATTCACCCAGTCTTCACGGCTGTTGCCGGTGTTGGCCGTACCATAGGTAAAAGGCGTCGCCGCCTGGGTGCAAGCCGTGCTGTAGGTGCCGTAATAGGACAAGTAGCCGCCCATCAGCCCCAACAACCGGGCGATCCAGAAACGCTCGGCGGCCTTGCCCTGGTTCCCCGTGGCGTAATTGAGATAAATCGCTTCCGGACCATAGGCGTCCAT
>DATNIV010000363.1:0-5649 GCA_035604255.1 Telmatospirillum sp.
AACGCCGCCGAATCCGAGCAGGCCGATTTTCAGGAACCCCAGAAAAAGCTGGGTGCGGCTGATGGGGATGGGTGAGGGGCGCGTGGGTGGGATATCGGTGCTCATCATGGCGCGAACTATGGAGAGAATCAGAATCAGGCGCAATAGGGCCAGGGCAATCACTCGAACAATTATGGAATGTGCCATACGGGACCGCGAATGACGGAATCGAGGAAGGCGGTCGACCCTATCTTTCCTGTTCGTCAGACCGTGCGCCTATCAGATGAACCGCCAAGGCGCCAAGAACGCCAAAGAACTGGGCCATCTGAGCCGCATCACCTATACGGCACCGATCACTGCAGCCCTCAATCGCCGGCTATCGGATACACACATCTCGAAGCGTATCCCTTGGCGGACTTGGCGCCTTGGCGGTTCAACTTGTCTATTGATCACGGCAGTCCAGCGGGACCAATTTAAAATCACGCGAACTATCGTCCCCTCGTCGCCGTTTCGAAGACCTTCCGTCCCTTGACCGCGGGATCGTCGAATTTGACATGCAGATTGCCGGGCGCCGCGGCACGGGTCTCGAAGGCGACCTGCTGACCGGAGATCGCCAGCCGACCGTTTTCACCCGGCTGGCTTTCAGGGGCATCTTGCAGCCAGGCGCCGCCTTGCGAAATGTCGTGGAGCTTGGCGTTTTGCACTTTGCCGCCGATAGCCACCTCACAGGTCATGTCGACCCTGACCCGTTCGAACACGCGGCGGTTGGTCTCAGTGGTGCTGGTGCGCACCAGATGGACCAGCACCTCGCGCAGGGAGGAGACGGCACCCGCGACTTCATTGGTGGCATGGCGTACTTCCGCCGCCTGCTCGCCGGTGCGCGTCGCATCGTTTGAAACCGAGCCGATCAGTTCCGAGACATTGCGCGCCGCATCGCTGGTCTCGACCACATTCCGGCTGATTTCCTGGGTGGCGGCGCTCTGTTCCTCCATTGCCGAAGCGATCGAGGTCGCCACTTCGTCAACCCGGCCAATGGTGGCGGTGATGTGGGAAACGGCGCCGACCGCGGCTTCGGTCAGGCTCCTGATCTTGGTGATTTGCTGGGTGATCTCGTCGGTCGACCGGGCGGTCTGGTTGGCCAGGTTTTTCACTTCATTGGCGACCACGGCGAAGCCTTTGCCGGCTTCGCCGGCGCGTGCCGCTTCGATGGTGGCGTTCAGCGCCAACAAATTGGTTTGCACGGCGATGTCGTTGATGAGCGAGGCGATTTCACCGATGCGGGCGATCTCCTCGGCGAGGAATCGGATGGTCTGATTGGCATCGTTGGCCTCGCTCACCGCCTCTCCCGAGACCGTGCCGGCAATGGCGACCTGGGAGGAGATTTCGCGAATCGACGACGCCAGTTCCTCGGTCGCCACCGCCACCGCCTGGGCGTTGGCCAACGCCTGGTCGGCCGCCGCCGCCACGCTGACCGAATTGGCGCTCACTTTGACGGCCGAGGCTGCCATGGCTTCGGCGTCGGTCGCCATGATCTGGGTGCGACCGGCCACATGTTCGACGGCGGAGCCGGCTTCGGCTTCGATCTTGTCGGCCATCTGCCGCAAGGCCTGGGAGCGGTCGATCTGGGCTTTGCGTTCCATCTCGATGCGTTCCTGCTCGGCATAGGCGAGCTTGGCTTTCATGGCGCGCAACAGGATGGTCAGGCGATTGAATTCCTGGACCGGCTGCGGAGGGATGTCATGCCTGAAATCGCCGCGCGCGATGGCATCGAAATGGGTTTCGAACCGATCGAGCGGTTGTTTGATCGCCCGCAACACCAGGGCCGAGGACAGCGCCACCACCAGGGCGCCGGCGCCAGCGGTGCCGATCACCGCCGGCGCACCGGCGTCAGCGACGCACATCCAAGCCAGGGCCAGCATGAACAGAATCGTCACGGCCATGCTCAAGGCCAGCTTGCCGGCGATGCTCGATGCAAACACCGCGAAACGGTGGGCCAGATCGGTACGCTCGGCGACACCGTCCTTGACGCGGAGTCCTTTCGCCTGACCGGTGCGGACCTCGGCATAGACCCGGTCGGCGGCCGCGACCTGGTCGCGTGACGGTTTGGAGCGGATCGAGATATATTCGGTGATCTTACCGTCCGTGACGATGGGGGTGACGTTGGCCCGCACCCAGTAGAAATCGCCGTTCTTCGCCCTGTTCTTGACGAGTCCTTCCCACGGCCGGCCCGATTTGATGGTGGTCCAGAGGTCGGCGAAAGCCTCTTTCGGCATATGCGGATGGCGGATCAGATTGTGGGGGGCGCCCAGCAGTTCGTCTTCCGCATAACCGCTGATCGCTGTGAAGGCCTCATTGACGAAGGTAATCTTGCCGGTGAGATCCGTTCTGGACGTGAGCAGGACGCCGTCGGGGAGCAATTCTTCGTGGTCGGTGATTGGTTCATTGAGCCGCATTGTTAACATCCCTCAAGATCTCGCACCGGCAATACAAATAAAACAAATTTGGCATTTTGTAAATATGTTTACATGGCATATGCGTGTTACTAAACATAGTCATCCAAGTATCCTTGGCGAGGATAGCTCAATAATGGGGTGTGGCAAAGCACTTCGTGCAGAAAGAAGCGCGTTGTTATTTGAAGAAAGAATGTTTAATTCTTAGCAAAAATATGGATGATTGCTCGTGCCTTGGAGCGTAATTGCACACGCCTCTTTGGTGTCGAGGATGCATGGCGTGCGGCGATAAATCAACCCCGCCAGTCCAAGGGTTGCGGTTCGCCGGAGCCGATGTTAACGTCCGCCCCTTGTTAGAAAATTCCGCAAAAACGGCTGTTGCCTGGCTCTCGGCAGGTTGACCGTAGGGTCGGTATCAGGTTGGAGAAGAGCATCCCATGTCCCTGGACAAAGCCACCGTCAAGAATATCGCCAATCTGGCGCGTCTTGAGGTTCGTGATGACGAACTGGAGCATCTGGTCGGCGAATTGTCGAACATTTTGCAATTCGTCGAGCAATTGGCCGAGGTGAACACCGATGGTGTGGCTCCGATGACCAGCGTCGCCCATATGGAATTGCCGCGTCGCGCCGACGAAGTGACCGACGGCAATTATCCGGACAAGGTGTTGGCCAACGCGCCGGAATGCCATGACGGCTTCTTCCTGGTTCCCAAGGTGGTGGAATAACGCAGATGACCGAACTGACCAAATTGACCCTGGCGGCGGCCCGCGACGGCCTCAAGGCCAAGAATTTCACCGCTGTCGAACTGGCGAACGCGCATATCGCCGCCATGGAAAAGGCCCGCGGCCTCAACGCCTTCGTGACCGAGACGCCGGAACTGGCCTTGGAACGGGCCAAGCTGTCCGACGCCAAAATCGCCAAAGGCGCAGGCGGCGCCATGGAAGGCCTGCCGATCGGCATGAAGGACTTGTTCTGTACTGAAGGCGTGCCCAGCACCGCCTGTTCGAAGATCCTGGAGGGGTTCGTTCCGCCTTACGAATCGACCGTCTCGGCCAATTTGAAAAAGGCCGGCGCCGTGGTTTTGGGCAAGACGGCGCTTGACGAATTCGCCATGGGCTCGTCCAACATGACATCCGCCTTCGGGCCGGTGATCAATCCATGGAAACGCAAATCCGATCCGGCCGCCCAACTGGTGCCCGGCGGGTCGTCGGGCGGATCGGCGGCGGCGGTGGCGGCGCGTCTGGTGCTGGCGGCGACCGGAACCGATACCGGCGGCTCGATCCGCCAGCCAGCCGCCTTCTGTGGTCTGGTCGGCATCAAGCCGACCTATGGCCGTTGCTCGCGCTGGGGCATCATCGCCTTCGCCTCGTCCCTCGATCAGGCCGGTCCGATGACGAGGACGGTCCGCGATGCGGCGAGCATGTTGGGCTCGATGGTCGGTTATGATCCCAAGGATTCGACCTCGGCCCAAGTCGCCGTGCCGGATTTCGAGGCGGCATTGAGCGGCGACATCCGTGGGCTCAAGGTCGGAATTCCTCGGGAATATCGGCCCGACGGCTTGTCCGACGAGATTTCCAAATTGTGGGAGGACGGCATCGCGATGCTGAAGGCGGCCGGCGCCACGCCGGTCGACATCAGTCTGCCGCACACCAAATATGCGTTGCCGACCTATTACATCGTCGCCCCCGCCGAATGTTCGTCCAATCTGGCGCGCTATGACGGCGTGCGCTATGGCCTGCGTGTTGAAGGCAAGACGCTGGACGAAATGTATGCCAAGACCCGCGCGGCCGGTTTCGGCAAGGAAGTCCGCCGCCGCATCCTGATCGGCACCTATGTGCTGTCCGCCGGTTATTACGACGCCTATTACATCAAGGCGCAGAAGGTTCGCCGGTTGATCGCCGACGATTTCGCCAAGGCCTTCCAGTCGGTCGATGTGATCCTGACGCCGACGGCGCCGTCTCCGGCCTTCGGCATCGGCGAGACCGACGACAATCCGGTCACCATGTGGCTGAACGACGTCTTCACCATCCCCACCAGCCTGGCCGGCTTGCCCGGCCTGTCATTGCCGACCGGCCTGTCGTCCGACGGCTTGCCGCTCGGGTTGCAATTGATCGGCCGTCCCTTCGACGAAGAGACGGTTCTGAAGGTTGCCGATGTGATGGAAAAGGCGGCCGGTTTCTCGGCCGCGCCGAGCGGGTTGGAGGGTTAAGACCATGGCTTATGTTATCCAGGGCGAGACCGGCGATTGGGAGTTGGTCATCGGGCTCGAGGTTCACGCCCAGATCACCAGCAAGTCCAAGTTGTTCTCCGGATCGGCCACCGATTTTGGGGCCGAGCCCAACACCCAGGTCTCGCTGGTCGACGCCGCCATGCCGGGTATGTTGCCGGTCATCAACGAACATTGCATCGAACAGGCGGTGCGGACCGGTTTGGGGTTGAAGGCGAAGATCAATCTGACTTCGGTGTTCGCGCGGAAGAATTATTTCTACGCCGATCTGCCGCAGGGCTATCAGATCAGTCAGTACGAATATCCGGTGGTCGGCGAGGGCGAGGTGATTCTCGACATGCCCGACGGCTCGACGCGCACCGTCGGCATCGAGCGGCTGCATATGGAGCAGGACGCCGGCAAGAGCCTGCACGACCAGCATCCGAGCAAATCCTTCATCGATTTGAACCGCTCGGGCGTTGCCTTGATGGAGATCGTCTCCAAGCCCGACATCCGCAGTCCCGAGGAAGCCGCCGCCTATGTGACCAAACTGCGTTCGATCCTGCGCTATCTGGGAACCTGCGACGGCAATATGGCCGAAGGTTCGATGCGCTGCGACGTCAATGTTTCGGTCCGAAAGGCGGGCGAGGCTTATCGGACGCGGGCCGAGATCAAGAACGTCAATTCGATCCGCTTCATGAGCCAGGCCATCGACTATGAGGCGCGCCGCCAGATCGACCTTTACGAAGAGGGCGGGCAGGTGGTGCAGGAAACCCGCCTGTTCGATGCCGCCAAGGGCGAGACCCGCTCGATGCGGAGCAAGGAGCACGCGCACGATTACCGTTATTTCCCCGATCCCGATCTGCTGCCGCTCAATTTGACGCAAAGCTATATCGATGCGATCAAGGCGGGTCTGCCGGAACTGCCGGATGAGAAGAAGGACCGCTTCATTGGCGACTATCAGTTGTCGCCTTACGATGCCTGCCTGCTGGTGGCCGAGCAGGCGACCGCCGA
>DATNIV010000364.1:0-3654 GCA_035604255.1 Telmatospirillum sp.
CGTCGGGCTGACATCCCTGAGCCCTCCGATCACGCTCACCGTGGGATCGGACAGCAAGCTGACCTTCACCTTGACGTCGGGAGAGCTGCTGTTGATGAGCTTTTCCGAGACGGAAAACACCGCATCGCGTTCCGCTGTCGAAGCGAGCTTCACCACCATCTGACCCGTCGTCACCACTTGCCCCGGGTTGGCGCCGACAGCCGTGACGACCCCCGTCTCATTGGCCAACAACTGCGTATAGGTCCGTTTGTTCCGCGCATTTTCCAGAGTCGCGGCAGCGGATTCGCGACGCGCCACCGCCGTCCGCCAATTTGTCTCGGCCTCCTCGACCCTGGCTTGCGCGACCGCCTGCGTCTTGATCAGCACATGCTGCCGATCCAGCGTGATTTTGGCGAGGGATTCCGAAGACAGGGCACTGCGGACGTCGGCCTCGGCCACGCGCAACTCGTTGGTGACGTCGCGGGCCTCTATTGTCGCAAGCAGTTGTCCTTTTTTGACGGTGGTTCCGACATCGACATTCCGTGTCGCGAGGCGTCCGTCGATGCGAAATCCGAGGTCTGTCTCGAGATGCGGACGCACCTCGCCTGTCTGGACGATCTCCTCGCCGGTATCGACCGGGACGGCGATCACGGTTCGAACGGGACGCGGCTTTTCCGCCTCCGGCTCGCTCGGCGCGCAAGCCGCCAATGTCACGATGAGGCACGCCGTTGCTGCGCGATAAGGACGCATGGCGATTACGCGTCCCCAGGGGCTACGGAAAGACCTCGGACGGCCGCTTCCGCAGCTTGCCTGACCAGATCCTGAATGTCGCTGAAGTCCAACTCCTTGACGGTAATGGCGAGCGTCACAACCCCATGAACGGCGCCCCAGAGAATTCTCGTGGCCGTATCGGGCGGAAGAGGCCGGAGGATATTCATCCCGATGGCGTCGGCAACACGTTCGCGCACCAAGTGATAAGGAGCAAGAACGATAGGATCCTCGGCCAAATCGCTGAATTGCCCCATATCGTTCTCAAGAAATAAAAGACGAAAGCGGTCCCGGTCCTCTAGCGAGAATTCTGCATAGGCGATGAGTATTCTCAGAATGATGTCTCTGGGATCGCTTTCGACATCGCAAATGCGTGCAAGTCTGCAGCGAAGATCGTTCAAGGCATCAGACCAATAAGCAATCAGCACATGCTGCTTGGTCGGAAAATACCGATAAAGGGCGCCCGCGGTGAGGCCAAGCGCGCCCGCGAGCCTGCGCATCGAGAAGGCTGCATATCCGCCCGCAGCAATGATCTTGGCCGTTTCGGTCAAGATACGCGTCCGGGTGATTTTCAATTGCTCGTCGGTCAAGGTATGGCGTGGCATGCCGCTTTCCTATTTAATATACGCGTTTATTAAACATGTTTATTAAATAGTGCAAGACCCGATGACGCCCCTCGACATTCATTTCCTTCGGGAAGCTCGATCGGATCGCGCGGGTACCGCCCCCCCTTGAGCAGCAGAGCGTTTCCGTTCCGGCTTCATTTACGACCGCCAGACGTTTAGATAGTTCTGTCGAGATGCGCCCTAGCCTCCGCTTCTCACGGCTTGGCATGGAAGGGAATATTGCTTTGGTTGACACATCTGGAAACGCTGGACATGTCCTTGTGACGGGATCGAACTCCGGCATCGGCGCGGCGATTGCCCGTCGCCTGTTGCAGGACGGTTGGCACGTCACAGGACTGGGACGAAGCGAACCCTCTATCGATACGGCCGGATTCTCGTCGCTCAGGGTTGATCTCTGCGATCCGGTCGCTCTCCGCCATGCCTTGAACGGGTTAACCGTGACCGCATTCGTTCATGCCGCCGGCTTCATGCGGGTCGGCGAACTCGGTCATCTCGACCATACTGGCGGGAGCGAGATGTGGCGTGTGCATGTGGAGGCGGCGGCCCTCATGGCCGATATCCTTGTGCCCAAAATGAAGGACGGCGGCCGAATCGTCCTCATCGGCAGTCGCACCGCCGCCGGAGCGGCTGGCCGCAGTCAATATGCCGCCGTAAAGTCGGCCCTTGTGGGCATGGCCAAATCCTGGGCGATCGAACTCGCCTCACGCGGCATAACCGTCAATGTGGTCGCACCGGGAGCAACCGAGACGCCCATGCTGTTGGATCCGAAACGCAAAGGCGTCCCGCCCCGGCTCCCTCCCCTCGGCAGATTTATTCGACCCGACGAGGTGGCCGCAGCCGTGGCCTTCCTGCTGTCGGCGGATGCCGCGCCGATTACCGGGCAGCAATTGGTCATTTGTGGCGGAGCCTCTCTTTGACGGCCGCGGATCGCCACTGAATCGTCGGAAAAGATGAACGATTTCAAAGATATTCTCAGTATTTTGCGAACAAACAGCTGGTTCCGGGACTTACCCGACGTCTTGACCGACCCAATCCTCTTGGCCTCCTCGGTACGGACATTTGCGGCAGGCGACGTCATCCATTCGCAGGGAGACCAATCCCTCGGGCTCTATGCGGTCTTAAGCGGGACCGTCAAGGTCAGTTCGCTGTCGGCGGAGGGGAAGGAATGCGTATTCCGCTATCTCTCTCCGGGAAGCTGGTTCGGCGAAATCGGCATGCTCGATAAATCGGTTCGCACGCATGACGCCGTCGCCATCGGCGAGACGACATTGCTCGTGCTTCCGCCGCGGGAATTGACGCGCATTTTGGACGCGCACCCGATTCTCTATAAATTTCTTTCGTTGCTGCTCTGTCGGGTGGTCAGAACCGCCTTCACGATGTTGAACGATACGACACTGCTCTCCGTCTCGGCGCGTTTGGCGAAGCGCCTGGCAAGCTTTGCCGAAGCCTATGGGCAACCCACCGAAAAGGGTATTTTAATCACCATTCATCTTCCGCAGGATGAGCTTGCGATGTTGATCAGCACAACCCGCCAAACCATCAATAAAAGATTGGCCGACTGGCAACGGCTGGGATGGATCGAAGTACGCTACGGCAAGATCGAGATTCTGAACATGGACGCCCTCCTGCAGCTTTATCGCGACGCATGATCACTCCGGAGCGTCCCCATCGCGCCTCCTTCATCACGGCCTTTTCTGAATATTATGGAACTGTAACTTAGGCGACAGTCTTCAACCCGGCTTTGAGGATACGGTTGGCAATCAAAGACTGAGGAAACAACAACAGAGGAAAAGCGCCATGAAAATCAAGGCGTTAAAAACTTTCATTCTGCATGTGCCGGTCAGCAAAAATATTATCGGCGATTCCACGCATCGCATCACCCATTGGGGCATGCCGGGGGTCGTGATCGAGGCCGACAATGGGTTGATCGGTTACGGCTATAGCGGAACACATGCGGATATCGTCACCGACCGGCTCCTCACCACCATCATCTCCGATGTCTTCGGCCCTATGCTGGTCGGAGAAGATCCGACGGAAGTGCGTTACCTCCACAACAAATTGACAAAAAGCTCGACCAATATTTGGGTCGGCCGCGGCGGGTTGTTGCAGATGGCTCTGTCGGCCATCGATATCGCCTTGTGGGACTTGAAGGCAAAGCAGGCGAAGCAACCCCTCTGGCAATTGATGGGAGGCTCCGCGCAGGCCCGGATCAGTGCCTACAATACGGACTGCGGCTGTCTCGTCAGGCCCATCGACGAACTTGTCGATGATTGCAAGAAGA
>DATNIV010000365.1:0-4109 GCA_035604255.1 Telmatospirillum sp.
TGGAATTGTGGCTGGAGCGGAGAATTCCCACCAAGGGTATTCTCTTCGTTTCGCACAATATCGAAGAGGCCGTGGCCATGTCCGACCGGGTCCTCATCTTCTCGTCCGATCCGGGACGCGTAAAGGCCGAGGTGCCGGTGCCCCTCGCGCATCCGCGCGATAAGGATTCTCCTGCTTTCAAAGCCATCGTCGATCACGTGTACGCCATCATGACCCAGCGCCCGCTCCGTCCGGTTGGCGCCGAACCCTTGAGCCTCGGCTATCGCTTGCCATCGGCGACGCCGCATAAGATCGAAGGCATGATCGAGACTTTGATCGAGCCGCAATTTGCCGGCAAGGCCGATCTGCCGGCGCTGGCCGATGAATTGCAGCTGCCCGACGATTCCTTGTTTCATTTGCTGGAAGCTGGCGCGTTGCTGGGATTCATTCGGGTTGACGAGGGCGACGCCATCCTTCTGCCCTTGGGCCGGCGGTTCGCCGAAGCCGAGACGGCGGATCGCAAGGCGCTCTTCGCCGAACAGCTTATGTCGCATATCTCCTTGGCCAGCCATATTCGCCACGTTCTCGACGAGCGGCGAGATCACCGGGCGCCCGAGGGGCGGTTCATCCAGGAATTGGAAGATTTCTTAAGCGATGACGAAGCCGAGCGTGTGCTGGAACAGGTGATTTCCTGGGGCCGCTATGCCGAAATCTTCGATTACGACTATACCTCGGGTGTTCTTTCCTTGCCCGAGGACGAAGACGAGGACGAGGAGGCGACGCCGCCCCGAGAGGACGCCGCCGAGTAATGCCGGCTGGCCGGCGGGGTCTATGCTTGTCGAGACCCGGCTGTTTCAGGTAGGGTCCGGCTTATGAGCAACAGTATCTACCATATGTGCCGGCTGACCGAATGGCAGGCGGCGGTCGCCGGGGGCGTCTATCCGGGGTCGTCGCAGGATCAGGCGGACGGCTTCATCCATTTTTCCACGGGCGCGCAGGTCGAAGAATCGGCGCGCCGACATCGTGCCGGTCAAAGCGATTTGGTGCTGCTGGTGGTCGATGCCAAGCGGTTGGGGGATGCGTTGCGTTGGGAAGAAGCCCGCGGGGGCCAGTTGTTTCCGCATCTTTACGGGACGCTTCCTCTGAATGCCGTGATGGAGGTGCATGATTTGCTCCTCGATGCCCACGGTGACCATCGTTTTCCTCAGCTCGAAGATTGATCCCTTGTTCGACTATTATCGCATCGGCGGACCTCTGATCCGCCTCCTCTCCGCCGAACAGGCGCACAATCTTTCGATCGCCATTCTGAAAACGGGGCTGGTGCCACGGCAGCCGCGCGACGATGATCCGGCCCTGAAGATCACGGTGTGGGGACGGGACTTTCCCAATCCCGTCGGTTTGGCGGCCGGCTATGACAAAAATGCCGAGGTTCCCGACGCCTTGCTGGGACAAGGCTTCGGTTTCGTCGAAATTGGAACGGTGACTCCGCGACCGCAACCGGGAAATCCCAAGCCGCGCTTGTTCCGTCTGGTGGAAGACAAGGCGGTGATCAACCGCATGGGGTTCAACAATGACGGCGTGGAGCGTGTGGCCGGCCATTTGGCGCGCCGCCGTTGCGAAGGCATGGTCGGGGTCAATCTCGGTAAGAACAAGACGACGGAAGATGCCGCAGCCGACTATGAAATCGGTGTGCGGGCTCTGGGGGGACTGGCCGACTATCTGGTGATCAATGTTTCATCGCCCAACACGCCGGGTTTGCGCGCTCTACAAAGCCGAGACGCGCTGGAGGATTTGGTCGGTCGTGTTCGCCGCTCGCTGCTCGCGTTGCCTGCGCCTCCGCCGCTTCTGCTGAAAATTGCCCCCGATCTCGCCGAACAAGATCAACACGATATCGCCGATGTGGCGCTTTCGACGGGGTTGGATGGATTGGTCGTCACCAATACCACCGTCGCCCGCCCGGAAGGGTTGATTTCGGACAACAAATCGGAAACGGGGGGCTTGTCCGGACCTCCCTTGTTCGATCCTTCGACACGGGTTCTCAGGCAGATGTATCGGCTGACCGAAGGGCGCCTGCCGCTCATCGGCGTCGGAGGGATCACTACCGGCGCGCACGCCTATGCCAAAATCCGCGCGGGCGCATCCCTCGTCCAGCTCTATACCGCCTTGATTTATCACGGCACCGCGCAGGTCACTCGGATCAAGCAGGATCTGGCTCGCCTCTTGCGTCGCGATGGGTTTGCGAAACTGTCCGATGCTGTCGGCGCCGATCATGCGAGAGTGGGATGAGCGTGCCGATTCTTGCCGGTCTGCGTGACGTGGCGGATCGCTACGACGGGTTTATTCTCGATTTGTGGGGCGTGATTCATGACGGTGTCACGCCTTATCCGGGAGCCAAGGCGTGTTTGGCGGAATTGACGTGTCGCGGCAAGCGGATCGTCATGCTGTCCAATGCCCCCAGACGCGCCTCGTCGTTGATCAAACTGATGAGCGCCATGAAGATTGGTCGCGATCTGTATGGCGACGTCATCACATCGGGCGAAGCGGTCTTTCTTGAAATGTCGACTCGCCAGGATCCGTGGTTTTTCGCTCTGGGTCGGCGTTGCTTGCATGTGGGAACCGCGCGAGACAAAGACCTCTTTGACAACCTTGATCTCGATCTGGTCGAGACCGTGGAGCAGGCCGAGTTTCTGCTGGTCACGGGCCCCGAACATTTCGACGATCGGATCGAGGAGGCCAGGCCGTTGCTTGAAAGCGCTGCTGCGCGCGCGCTACCAATGGTTTGCGCCAATCCCGATCTGGTGGTGATTGTCGAAGGCCGTCCGCTTGTCTGCGCCGGTGCCTTGGCGGCCTATTACGAAGAGATTGGCGGTGATGTTCGATATCGCGGGAAACCGGACCCGGCGATTTACGACGTCTGCCTGGATCGTATGGAAATAGCCGATCGCGCCAAGGTGTTGGCGGTTGGCGACGCCTTTCTGACCGACGTGGCGGGCGCCAGGGCGGCGGGACTGGACAGTCTGTTTTGCAGCGGCGGCATTCATGCCGCCGAACTTGAGACGGTCTACGGTGAGACGCCGAGCAGCGCCAAAATCGAAGCGGCCATTGCGGCGCATGGCAATTTACGCCCAACGGCGGCGATCGGTGGATTTATCTGGTAACTGGCGGTTAAGGCATGAACTGTTCGGCCAAGATGCGCTCTTCGAGATTGTGCTCGGGATCGAACAGGAGATCGAGACCGATGTTGCGATCTTCGTAGACTTCGACCTGAACCACATCACGAATTTCGGTGTAGTCCGCCACCGCCGAAACCGGGCGCTTGTCATGTTCGAGGACTTCGAACATGACTTTGGCCTTGTGCGAGAGCAAGGCGCCGCGCCACCGTCTGGGGCGAAAGGCCGAGATGGACGTCAGGGCGAGGACGCCGGCACCCATCGGAATGATCGGTCCATGCGCCGAGAGATTGTAGGCGGTGCTGCCGGCCGGTGTGGCAACCAGAACGCCATCGCAAATCAGTTCCTCAAGTCGCACCTTGCCGTCGATGCGAGTCCGGATCTTCGCGGCTTGACGGGTCTCGCGGAGCAGAGAGACTTCATTGATCGCCAAGGCTTCGTGCGTTTGTCCGTCGACGGTGAGCGCGCGCATGATGAGGGGATGCAAGCGAACGGTTTCCGCGCGTTCGAGACGATCCACCAAATGCTCGTCGCTATAGACGTTGAGCAAAAAACCGACGGTGCCGCGATTCATGCCATAGATCGGCACATGGCGGTCGATATAGCGATGCAGCGTTTCCAACATGAAACCGTCGCCACCCAGGGCGACGATGACGTCGGCGTGGTCGGGCGCAAGAGCGCCATATCGTCTGCAGAGATGTTCCAATGCGCGTTGTGCAGCATCATTGTCGGCGGCGACGAAGGCGACACGGTTGAATTTCATAAATGCGGTCCCGCTGATGAGCCGAGGAGTATAGCCCAGAGAGCCCAAGACGCCACCTTATGGTTCGTTGTGAGCCGGCGGGGCGTGGTATCCTGACGGCAAATTTAGGGATCGGAACCCGGATGGCTGATGGTCCGCCCCCCATGAAGGCGCCACATGCGCGCGCTGCAGGAAACGGTGAGAGCGTCGACCGCCGG
>DATNIV010000366.1:0-2635 GCA_035604255.1 Telmatospirillum sp.
GTGTCGGGCGGACCAGCCGCAGTACGCTTCGTTATTCATTTGATCGGCGAAGATCCCAAGAGGTTCATCATCCATGACGCGCCGATTACCACCGACAAAAACTATATCGGCGTGGCTAAAATTCGACCGGATGCAGAGGAGATCATTCGCCGCCTTAACCCGGCGTTGGCGTCGATGTGGGCCGACGGAACCATTTCCAAGATCGTCGCAACCTACGAGTGACACCAAACTGCGCCGGGCGGGATGCCTTCGCAGATGCGAGCCTGATTCGCCCCCCTATTTCTCACGCCCCTGCCGCTGGCATCGTCAAATCAGACCCGCCCGACAAACTGCTCAAAACTTTCCAGCGGCAACGGTCGGCTGAAGAAATAGCCCTGATAGGTATGACAGCCCGCGATGGCGAGAAAATCGCGCTGTTCCATTGTTTCGACTCCCTCGGCGATGACCCCGAGTCCGAGGCTCTGAGCGAGCGCCACCACGGTTTTGGCAATCGCGGCATCGTTCGGATCGACAAGCACGTCGCGCACGAAGGACTGGTCGATCTTCAACTGATCCAGTGGCAGACGCTTGAGGTAAGACAGCGAAGAATAGCCGGTGCCGAAGTCGTCCAGTGAGAAACCAATACCTTTGGCCTTCAGCGCGAACATTTTTTCGATAATGTCTTGTACGTTCTCAACCAACAGGCTTTCGGTCAGTTCCAGCTTCAGTCGCAGTGGATTGGTTTCGGTTTTCTTGAGCGCCGCCAACACCTGATCGACAAAGTCAGCTTGGTGGAACTGGCGGGCGCTGACATTCACCGCGACCGTGAGATGGGCCATCACCGGATTGTTGGCCCACAAGGCCAACTGGGTGCAAGCGGTTTCCATAACCCATTCACCCAATGGCAGAATCAGCCCGGTTTCTTCGGCCAAGGGAATGAACTCGGCGGGAGACACCATGCCGCGTTGCGGATGCTGCCAACGCACCAGAGCTTCGGCTCCCGTTACGAGTCCGCTGCCGACGACCTGAGGTTGGTAGTGGAGCAGAAATTGATTTTTCTGAACAGCCTCGCGCAAATCGGCTTCCAGCGAGGCCCGTTTCATCACGACGGCCGCCATGCCTGGATCGAAAAATCGAATGGTATTGCGTCCCGCCGCCTTTGCTTTGTACATGGCGAGGTCGGCCTGTTTCAAAAGATCATCAACAGAGGCGACTTGGCCCTGGAACAAGGTTACGCCGATACTCGGCGTGCAATGGAATGGCGCGTTCTGGATCTGAAACGGCTTATTGAGGATGGTGATAATTTTTTCACCGATGGTTTCGATGTGGGCGGCCGCATCTGTCATATTGGCGCTCAGGCCCTCCAGCATCAGCAGGAATTCATCCCCCCCCAATCGTGCCACGGTGTCTCCTGCGCGAACGCATGTGCTCAGACGTTGCGCAACCTGCTTCAGCAAAAGGTCTCCCATGTCATGGCCAAGCGTGTCATTCAGAGTCTTGAAATTGTCGAGATCGATGAACAATAGCCCGCCGTGACCGCCGCTGCGGGAACTGGCCATCATGGCCTGTCTCATGCGATCCAGGAGCAGCGTCCGGTTGGGGAGGCCGGTCAGTTGGTCAAAAAAGGCCAAGTCTTGTATTTTCGCTTCCGCCCTTTTGCGTTCGGTGATGTCGACCAACGTGCCGTCGAGTCGGATCAAATCGCCGTCGGCCACGACGCCGCGTGCCGACAGCAGAGCCGTTATTTCTGTTCCATCCTTGCGGCGGAACTGTATCTCGAAGCCGCGGACGAACCCGTTCTCCCGCACCGTTTGCGCCAGCTGGGCGCCTCGGGCCGGATCGACGTACAACTGCTTGCCGACATCAATGAGCGCGGCCAACATCTCCACCGGCGAGTCCCAGCCCAGAATGTCGGCCATGGCTTGGTTGGTCGAAAGCAGCCGGCCCTCCGGCGTCACTTGATAGACGCCCTCCATCAGGTTTTCCTGCAATTCGCGGTAGCGGGTTTCACTGGCCCGTAACGCAATCGCATTCTGCTTGAAGGTCTCGGTGGCGACAGCCATGTGGCCGATCTCATCACGCCGATCGAGGGCAGGAACAGACAGTTCGGTGTCTCCACCGGCGAGGCCGGTCATCGTCGCGGTGAGCGCGTTGATCGGCCGAATGAAGCCCCTGACGATGTAGACGAGAATACCGCAGATCGCCAGCAGGACGCCCAGGCCGCCAAACGCGATTTCAGACAACCGCTGCATCATTTCGACTTCCGCCCGGTCGGTCTGCAGCCTGACGGATACCCGGCCGACCCGGTGAGTCTCTCCGGATTCTTCCATGTAATCGATATCGGCGATTCCTTGAACGATATCGCCCGCGTCGCGGTCGGCACTGCCATCCCGTGCAACGATGTCGCCCAAATCGTCCCAAATGATACTTCCCGCATAGTCGGGATCCGCTCTCAGCGATGCCAGCACCCGTTGCGCGGCGTCCCAGTCCACGGACCAAGCCAGCGGCGCGATGCCATGGGACAGCATGGACGCGGTCAGCTTTGCCCGAAGAGCCAAATTGTTCCGCGCATCCCGCATGCTCCACCACGCCCCGGCCCCGCTCATGCCGGCAACAAGCAAGGTCAATGCCGCAGCCATGGGAATGACCACACGAA
>DATNIV010000367.1:0-4610 GCA_035604255.1 Telmatospirillum sp.
AAAGCTCTGAACGTTTCGGGCAACGACGGCACCGGCAAGCGACGCGCACACGATCACGGTCCGGGCCACCATGCCGAGATAAAAGTGTGGCTGGCCGTAAAGTTCCCAGTCATTCAGGTAGAACAACAGATTGATAAAGAAAGCACACTGAAAGACATGTCGAACATGTCGCACCGATTCGCTCAGGCGGTCCGCCTGATGATTCGTTTCGTGCACCGGTGATTGAAATTCACCACCAAAAGCAAGAGGATCAGATTGCATACCGGGATAATAGGGGTCTGGCGGAATCCCGACAATGAATGTTCGCCACAAACAGCCCGCGTGAGCAAAGGCGTCCAATTGCGGTGCCCTGCGGCGCGGTATTTTTTTCGCCGAGACCGGATCTATAACTGTTGATAGTATTTCCGCCGCCATGCCTTTCCGACCGAAGGAACCCCCTCTTTCGGCTGGCCCCGACGGAAAAATATTTGATGAGCGGAATGATACGCGGCACCTGCGCTTTGACTCTCTGTCTCGTTCTGTTTGTTGGCGCCTGCGCGACGACGTCCAGCCCGACAAACGACGCCAGTCGCGAAGAAATGGAAGAATTTCAACAATCTATTCAAGACTCAGCACAGAAAATCGGCGACTATATAAAACTAACGCAGCGCGGTGACAATATTTCAGAACTAATGCTTGGGTGGTTTGTTTATGATATTTTGACAGAAATATCATCACAAGATAACGATCTCTATAAGTATTTTAATAATGACGATAAAGATCTCCAGACATACCTGAAGATAAACTTCCGGGATCACCCTGTTGCTGAAATTGCAGCCCTCGACCGCTTGGCGAAACATGGCCATCCGACCTTTCGCTTGAGCGCCCGCTACGCGTTGGAAACGTTACGCCATATTCCCAACGCCGCCGAACCGGAGGAAACACAGATCCGTGATCGGCGCGAATTGGCAAGCGCCTTGGCGACCCTGCAAGACTTGTTGGAGAAATGCGCCCGAGAGGTGGTTCTCCCGCCGCCTTAATCCGAAAAATGCTTCAGTAAAAAGGGCACTTATCGGCAAAATAACTCGTTTTCTTCCGAGACGTGCGCTTGATCTTCAACAGAGTCTTTAAATTTTAATATCCAAAAGACTATAATGACGACGTTGAGCATCGAACCAACGACCTGATACAGCAAGGCACGCAACGCCATGGTCAATAGCAAGCTTACGCGCCAAGACGTCGACAAACTGCTGACAGAACGATCGGTTGAAGCCCGCGTCGAAACGGCGGCGAAGCTGGCTGCGCAGTTCGATAGCGGCGAATTGTCACCCTCCGAACGACGTCTTGCCGGTGATATCCTGCGCCTGATGGCCCATGACGCCGAAGTGCAAGTCCGCCAGTCCTTGGCCATTCATCTCAAGGAAAGCGCTGCGCTTCCCCATGACTTGGCGATGGATCTGGCCAGAGACGTCGATACGGTTTCCCTGCCGATTCTGCAGTTCTCGCAATCACTCACCGACAGCGACTTGATCGAAATCGTTCGCAGCCGGGAGGTCCTCAAGCAGTTGGCGATCACCCGTCGCGCAACCGTTTCCACCACCGTTTCCGAGGCCATTGTGGAAACGGGAACGCCGGAAGTGGTGGTCAGTCTCGTGTCCAATGAGGGCGCGGAAATCTCCGAGGATTCGCTTCAGTCGATCGTCGATGTTTTCGGCAACGAAACCACCATTCAAGGATCCCTCGTTCACCGGAAAAACCTCCCGGTTACGGTCGCGGAGCGCCTGGTCACCATGGTGTCCGACCAATGGCGTGATCTTCTGATGTCCCGGCATCAACTGTCCGGCCATCTTGCCGCCGATATCACGCGGCAAAGCCGGGAACGGGCGACCATCAATCTCTCCGCCGGCGCCGACCGTGAGGATGTCGAGGGACTGGTGCGCCATCTGAACGCCCACCGTCGCCTGACCCCTTCGATCATGTTACGGGCCGTCTGTATGGGCGACATGATGTTTTTTGAAGCCGGCATGGCCGAACTCGGCGCCGTTCCTCTGATCAACGCGCAAACGCTGATCCATGAACCGGGAGAACTGGGCTTCAAGGCCCTCTACGGCAAGTCCAAGCTGCCCGAACCGCTATTTCCGGCCTTTCGCTGCGCGTTGGACGTCGCCCAGGAAAACAAGTTCGACGGTGGAGACCTCGATCGGGAACGCTACGGCCGCCGGATGATCGAGCGCATTCTGACGCAATATGAAAAACTTGGCGTCACCTTCGATTCGCCCGACCTCGAATATCTTTTGGCCAAGCTGGATCATCTGCCCAGCGGAGCGCCCCCACCCCCCTGACGCAGGACAATTGGGTGAACGCGCGATTGTCCTGCTTTGTTCATTCTCCCTCAGTCGCCGGGCGCCGGCATCCGCCGGCTTGGCTAACCTCCGCTCCGCTTCGGGGCGCTCAATGCGCCATCGCGTTGAAATTGGGGTGGGAACAAACAATCATCGCGCGTTCACCCGATTGCCCTGCCTTCTGACGCCATCGGCCTTGAGCCGCGATGAAAAAGAATGTTAGGGTCAGCCGAATCGTCCCGCGACAGGGAAGTCCGGTCGAACCGGCGCTGCCCCCGCAACTGTGAAGGAATGAGGCCGCAGCTCAAAGCCACTGGCTCTTCGTCATGAGAGCTGGGAAGGCGCCGCGGTCGTCGACCCCGAAGCCAGGAGACCTCCGCGGAGACGATATTGGGACCAATCCTCGGAGGGAGGATCGCCTTTTGCCACAGACCGCCCCGATGTCGATGGCGGATCATCGAGACCGCCTGCCCCCCTTGACTCTGGTGCTGGGGGGCGCCCGTTCGGGCAAAAGCGCCTATGCGGAGTCACTGCTGTCCGCGGCCCAGGAGCGGCTCTACATTGCCACCGCCCAGGCTCAAGACGCCGAAATGAACGAGCGAATCCGCATCCATCAGACGCGGCGCGGCCAAAACTGGCAGACCGTCGAGGAACCGCTTGATCTGGTGGCCGCTCTTCTGGCGCACGTCCGCCCGGATCGGCCGGCCCTGGTCGACTGCCTGACCCTATGGCTGACCAATCTGTTGCTCGGTCATGCCGCGGTGGACCAGGAAATCGACCGCCTGCTCCTGGCGTTGCCCGATATCGCCGGCCCCGTCGTCTTCGTCGCCAACGAAGTGGGTTTGGGCATCGTCCCCGACAACGCTCTGGCCCGCCAGTTTCGCGATCACGCCGGACGCCTCAATCAACACTTGGCCGCCCGCTGCCAACGAGTCGTTTTCGTCGCGGCCGGCCTTCCCTTGCTGCTCAAGGACACCCGATGACCCGTTTCGCCAAAATTCCCGCCACCATCATCACCGGTTTCCTCGGCGCCGGAAAAACCACCTTGGTTCGCCATCTGTTGACCCAAGCCAATGGTCGACGTATCGCCCTGATCGTCAACGAATTCGGCGATATCGGCGTCGACGGAGAGTTGCTGGCCTCTTGCGGCATCAAAGGCTGCCGCGAAGACGACATCATCGAATTGGCCAACGGCTGCCTGTGCTGCACCGTCGCCGACGAATTCCTGCCGGTCATGGAACGCCTGCTGGCCCGCCCCTTGCCCCCGGAGCATATCATCATCGAGACCTCCGGCTTGGCGCTGCCCAAACCGCTGGTCAAGGCCTTCGACTGGCCCGACATTCGTTCGAAGGTGACGGTCGACGGCGTGATCGCCGTCGTCGACGGTCCGGCGGCGGCATCCGGTCGTTTCGAATCGACGGAGGAGCAAAGAGCCAGACCCGACCATGACAACCCTCTTGAAGAGGTGTTTGTCGATCAACTGGCCTGCGCCGACATGGTCCTGCTCAACAAGGCCGACCTCCTGGACGAAAACCAATTGGCCCGCCTGACAACCGCGTTGAGGGCCAAGCTTCGTCCGGGCGTGCAGCTGCTCACCACCCACCAAGGCGCCGTCGATGCCGCCATCCTGTTGGGGCTCGACGCCAAAGCCGAAGATAATCTGGCGGCTCGGCCCACGCTGCACGATACCGCTCTCGATCATAACCACGACGACTTTGAAAGTTTCGCCGTTCCCCTCGGTGTCGTGCGCGATCCGCAAGCGCTGACGGCGCGCCTGAGCGACATCATCGTCCGTCACGATATCCTGCGCCTCAAGGGATTTCTAACCGTTGCCGGCAAGGACATGCGCCACGTCGTGCAAGCGGTCGGCAACCGCGTCAGCGGCTATTACGACCGCCCCTGGAAAGCCGGGGAAGACCGGGCGGGACAGTTGGTGGTCATCGGCCTGAAGGGCCTCGACCGCGAAGCCATCCAGCGGCAGATCAACGCCAGCATTGGTCAGGCGTGACGTTCGTGACGATGACCTATGAACCGCCAAGACGCCAAGACGCCAAGACGCATCGGGACCCGGTTCCAGTTTCCGTTCTTCCGTTCCCGCGTCATTGCGAGAAGCGTCGCCTCCGGCTCGGAAGAAAGAGTTCTCTCGCCGTCATCGCGAGGAGCACAGCGACGACACGATCCAGACGGCACCCTTGTCTCCTGGACTGCTTCGCTACGCTCGCAGTGACGACCTTTTCATCCAGACCGGCAATGACGCGGAAAGGAACGGTGTCACCTCGGCGTCTTGGC
>DATNIV010000368.1:0-4724 GCA_035604255.1 Telmatospirillum sp.
CGCCATGACGTGGCGCGGCGCATCGACTGCGGTTTCTTGGGCCGTCTGGTCGCCGAGCATCGTCTCGACATGGACGAGGCCTTCGAGGTCGCCCAGGATTTGACCTATCGCTTGGCCAAGGCGGCCTACAAACTTTAAGGCGTAACCATTTTTCGTCGTTGCCGGGCTTTAAGGCCCGGCAATCCTTTAAGGATACCCGGGCTTAAAGGCCGGGCATGACGATGCGAAACAATTTAAGTCCGGTCGTGATCGGACCCACTTTGAAGGAAACAGACTATGCAAACCTTGCGACGCGAATTGCTCGCCAGCGGCAAGCTCACCGTAGCGCATACCCCGGGCGCGCCGATCTACCCGGTCAATATTCTGCAAATCGGCGACGGCAATTTTCTGCGCGGTTTCGTCGATTGGATGGTCGATAGCGCCAACGGCCAGGGCATGTTCAAAGGTGGCGTCGCCATCGCCCAGCCGCTGGCAAAAGGTCTGGCCGAACCGCTGAACGCGCAGGAAGGGCTCTTCACCGTCCTGCTGCGCGGGATCGAAGGCGGCCAGGAGGTCGAACTGCGCCGTGTCGTCAGCTGCGTCAGCCAAGCGATCAATCCTTATGAGCAATGGGACGCCATGTTGGCTCTGATGGCCAGCCCGGCGTTACGTTTCGTCGTCTCCAACACCACCGAAGCCGGCATCGCCGATGCCGACGAAGCCTATACGCCTGGCAAATGCCAGAACAATTTCCCGGCCAAGGTGGCGGCTCTCCTGCATGCTCGTTATCAGAAGCTGGGCGGCACCAAGGAAAGCGGCCTGATTTTCCTGCCCTGCGAATTGATCGAAGCGAACGGCACCAACCTCAAGCGTATCGTGTTGTCGCACGCCAAGCGCTGGACTCTCGACGCCGGCTTCATCGCCTGGGTCGAGACGCACAACCATTTCCTCGACACCTTGGTCGACCGCATCGTTCCCGGCTATCCGGCCGCCGAAGCGCCCGCTCTTTGCGAGGCGTGGGGCTACAACGATCCACTGGTGGTCGCCGCCGAGCCGTTCCATGTTTGGGTCATTCAAGGTCCCAAGGCCCTGGCCGAGGAATTTCCGCTGCACAAGGCCGGACTGAATGTCGTCTGGACCGACGATTTGCAGCCTTACCGGACCCGCAAGGTGCGGATTCTGAACGGGGCTCACACCGCCAGCTCTTTGGCGGCTTATTGCTCGGGTCTGGATACCGTGAAGTCGATGATGGACGACGCGGTGGTTTCCGCGTTCTTGCAGAAGGTCATGTTCGAAGAGATCGTTCCCTTCGTCCCCTTGCCCGAAGCGGAACGCCAGAGCTACGCCGCGACCATCATGGAGCGTTTCGGCAATCCCTATATTCGGCACGAACTGATTTCCATCGCGCTGAATTCGGTGTCGAAATGGAAGGTCCGCGTTCTGCCGACGGTGAAGGACTATGCCGCCAAGAACGGCCGGGCGCCGACGGGTTTGGCATTCTCCCTGGCCGCCTTGCTGTGGTTTTATAAGGGCGAGATGACGGGGGCCGACTATACCGGCCAGCGCGCCGCCGGCGCTTATCCGATCAAGGACGACGCGGCGGTGATCGAACGTCTCGCCGCGGCCTGGAAGGGTGCCAAAGCCGGTCAGGCTGCGGCATTGGTCTCAACAGTGTTGGCCGACACCCATCTGTGGGGCGAGGATCTGACCAAGGTGCCGGGTCTGGCCGAGCAGGCCGGCAAGGCGCTGACGGCGATCGAAGCCAAGGGCGTGAAAGCGGCGATCCAGGCTCTGTTGGCCTGATGTTAAGCTTGAGCCCCGCGATTGCGGGGCTCAAGCGTCTTTGTGACGCGATGGTCCTTGCCGTCAACCGTTTGGGCAGATGGGCGCAGCGTTTTTTGTCTCTTCGTCATACGCGGGCTTGACCCGCGTATCCACATGGTGGAACAAGCCAGCGGCCTGCCATGGACAGCCGTGGGTCAAGCCCGGCAATGACGAAAAAAGGGCATATTATTTAATATGAGTGTGAGGCACTCCAGAATAAATTCACCACAGAGACACAGAGATTAAGAGGGAATTTTGCCCTTATTATTCTCTGTGCCTCTGTGGTGATATTTTTATTCAGGTCTCACCCTTTTCTCACTTGATCGAGAAAAGCGTCGACATCCGACATTAGGGTCCCGGCCTGCTTGCTCATCGTCGAGGCGTCGCCCAACATCTGACCCGCCGATTGCGCCGCTTTGCCGGCGGCTTCCGTGACCAGCGTAATGCTTGACATCGCTTGGCTGCTGCCTTCGGCGGCATGCTGCACGCTCCGCGCGATCTCTCGCGTCGTGGCGTCCTGCATCTCGACGGCGGTCGCGATGCTGGAGGAAATGCTGTCGATCGACTTGATGGTGTCGCCGATATTGTTGATTGCCACCACCATTTCATGCGTGGCGGTTTGCATGGCGTTGACTTGCGTGGTGATGTCGCCCGTGGCTTGCGCGGTTTGCGTGGCCAGCGATTTGACCTCGCCGGCGACGACGGCGAACCCTTTTCCGGCCTCGCCGGCGCGGGCGGCCTCGATCGTCGCATTGAGCGCCAACAGGGACGTTTTGGTGGCGATGGCGTTGATCAGGGCGATGACCTCGCCGATCTTATCCGCCGCGGCGGTGAGGCTTCGCGCCGTCGCGTCGGTTCGTTCGGCCTCATTCACCGCTTGACGGGCGATGGTGACCGAACGCTGAACCTGGCTTCCGATCTCGGCGATGGAACTTGCCATTTCTTCGGCCGCGCTGGCCACCGTATCGACGTTGGTCGACGCCGCCGTCGATGCTTCCGCCGCGGCACGCGCCTCCGCCGATGTCATCTCGGCGATGTCGGCCAATTTCCCGGCGGTTTCATGCATGGTGCTGGCGCCGGATAACACGTCGCGCAGCAATCCCTTGATTTGGGCGTCGAATTGCTCGGCGAGCGCCAGAACCGCTTGACGCCGCTCGACGGCGGCGCGGCTTCGTTCGTCTTCTGCGCGGCTATTGGCCGACGCCACTTGGCGGGCGGTGTCCCGGAAGACTTCCAATGTTTTGCCCATATCGGTGATTTCGTCGCGGCCATCCACCGGGACGGCGATATTCAAGTCATTCTCCGCCAGACGCCCCATGCAGAAACGAAGGCGATCGAAGCGCTTGATAATGCGGTAGCGGACAAACACCATGGATCCGAGGACAACCAGCACGCTGGCCAAGCCGGAGGCGACAATCAGCATGAAGCCGTAATGTTCCGCTGCCCTGGCCACACTCGTCTCCTGTCCCGATTGTACCGAGATTCCGGACATCAGCGTGGTCAGGTGCGATTGCAGATCGAGAGAAAGGTCCTTGAGATTGACGTAAAGCCTATTGGCTTTTTCGGTGAGTTCGAGTTCATGCCCGCGGATCGCCGGGACGGACTCCTGTTCGTCCACGGTGAGCAGCGAAAAGCGTTCGAGAACGCTTTCGCGGGCATCCTTGTCGAACATCTCCGGCACCTTTTCGAGGTAACCGCTCATCTGCGCAATCTGACCTTTTCCGCGGATCATCGCCGCGCTCACCGCGGTGGCGTCTCTCTCGTTGGCCGCGGCCAACAGAATATTGAACAGAGTATCGCCGCACTTTTCCAGGTCGTTTAAAACGGCCCGCTCCGCGGCGGCGTCGCTCAATCGGATCAATTCGGAGCGCAGCTCATCCTGCGTGCTGCTTTCCGACCGCGCTTTGAGCTTTTTGACCTCATTGCCAATCACCGTCATGGTGACGTCGGCCACTTGAATCTTGGGGCGCAACAAGATGCGGTAGATGGTGCTCGCGCTTTGCAGCTTTTTCAGTGTGTCCTGTTTCGTCTGCGCCACGGCGAATCGTTCGGTGATGGTGTTGTCGAGTTCCTCGAGTTTCGCGCGCATCGATTCGTTGGCCTTGCGCAGGCCGTCAAGGTTTTCCTTGGCGTCATCGGACGATTTGACATCGACGACCGTACGGGAAATCTCGTCCATCCGTTGCTTGATGTCGGCAAAGATGGCGTCTTTTTCCTCCTTGGTCGCGGCGGCGATCATGGTGGGCGCGGCTCCGACGACCCGCTGGCTTTCGGCGGCCAATTTGTCCGCGAGGAAAACCTGCGGCAGGCGTTCCTCGGATATCAAGGACAGGGATCGCCCGAGTCGATTAAACGATATGTATGACGCGGCCATGCTGGAGATCACGAAGACGGTGACAATCAGCAAGGCAATCGTCAAAGTCTTCCCAACACCCATTGAGAATGGAGATTTCATTTCCGAAAGTTCTCCCAATACTCATTATCCTAAATTCGGCAGATGAACCACAGAGACACAGAGAACGCAGAGGAAAACAAATATTTTTTTGAATATATCTCGTCATTTTTCGGATGAGACTCACGGTTTTCCGTAATATTTTGAAATATCTCTGCGCTCTCTGTGTCTCTGTGGTGAAATGCTTTTTTCAGGACTAAAAATTGAACTGTTATTCGTTATCTGTCATGCCGGATAGTCCGGTGGAGTCCCCTAAGACCAAGGTCGCCTTTGCAAGGGTCAAAGCTAGCGTTTTCCCTTTACAGCTGTCGCTGTGATGAAATCGCTCGCCCCTTGCGGCGGCGACGCGTGACGAAACAAGCCCGAGACACCCTCGGTCAACGGTCCCGTCCCGCGGTCCATCTCCGATTTTGCCGCAATGATGTTCCGGACGAAGGCGGCCGCATCTTGAAACGCGGTCATGGCTTCC
>DATNIV010000369.1:0-4583 GCA_035604255.1 Telmatospirillum sp.
CCGTGCGCTGATGAGACCTCATCAGCGCCTTCAGGCGCCAGCGCCGCCCTCCGGCGGCTTCGGCTTTCGCCGGACGACCGGCGCGGCCGCAGTCGCGGCCGATACCAACCAACGATGAGTCAATCTCGTCGCTGGTTGGTATTAAGCTCGATCGTCGATCTCGCACCAGACCGGCGTGTGGTCCGAGCATTTTTCCTTGCCGCGCGGGCTTTTGTCGATGCCCGAGGCGGTCAGGCGGTCGGCGGCCTGCGGCGACAAGAGCAGATGATCGATGCGCAGTCCGAGGTCGCGCGGCCAAGCGCCGGCACGATAATCCCACCAGGAAAAGCGGTGCGCTTCGCTGTTGAAGGCGCGGAACGCGTCGGTCAGTCCGAGAAAGAGCAAGCGGCGGAACCGCTGGCGCTCTTCGGGATGAAACAGGACTTGCCCCTCCATCTGGGCGACGTCGAAGACGTCGGCTTCTTCGGGGGCGACATTGTAATCGCCGCCCAGGATGAAGGGTTCTTCCAAGCAGAGCAAACGCGTGGCGCGCTCGCGCAGCGCATCGAGGAACGCCAATTTGAACGGAAAACGATCGGAGTCCGTCGATTGGCCCATCGGCACATAGATCGAGGCGACCCGGACGCCGTTCGCCAGTTTCGCTTCGATGTAGCGGGCCTCATTGTCGTCGCCGGGCAACGCCCGCACCTCGTCTTCGATGGGGATGCGCGAGAGCACGGCGACGCCGTTATAGGTTTTCTGGCCGCGAATCGCCAGATGCCAACCCAGGCTTTCCAGTTCAAGCCTGGGGAACTCGGCATCGACGCATTTGGTTTCCTGAAGCAAAACGACATCCGGGGTGGCTGTTTGTAGCCAGTCCAGAAGGGCGCCAAGGCGGGCTTTGACCGAGTTGACGTTCCAGGTGGCGATCTTCATTTCTTGTTCCATCACGACATATCGTTAAAAAAAATTCTGGCAGCCATGCCCGGCGGTTTTTTCACTCGGCGGCAAATCGCGGTTCAGCGCCTTTGGGGTTGAATAGTCCTATTTTGGGCCCCAGCTTTGCTAATACAAGAACATGATCAATGGGGTGGCAACCCTTTGTGGATTATCAAAAATGGGGTGATGCCATGGTTGGGGAAAATAAAGAAATAGGTCCGGGTGACTTTCATGTGACTGTGGATCCTGTCGTTATGAAACATGTCGCAGAAATCATCGGGGAAGATGGTCCGGCAATCGCAGATGTATTCTATGAATTTCTTATGAATAGACCAGAAAGCGCATTATTTTTGGATAGCGTTTTGGTGGAACAACGTCTTAAACCATCTCTTGCCAAGTGGATTCGGCAGTTTGTCAATTTACGGAGCCAGGAAGATTTTATTCATTTTTTGACTCTTCAAAAAGAGATCGGTGGCCAGCATGCCCGGATATCGCTGCCGATGCAGGAATTGCAGATCGGTATGGCTCTGATCAAACGGGAATTGTCGCTGCGCTTGATGAGGGCCAGCAACAACCGATCGGAATTGGCCGAGGCCATCGTGACGATCGACGCCATGATCGATCTCACGATGGCCGCCATGTCGCGGGTTTACGTGGCCGACGTGGTTGCTGACGCGCGCAACAGCCAAGCCCTGAACCTCCATGCGACCGGGATGGACATGGCGCTGCAAACCGAGGGATTGCGTGCTGCTCTTTTCGATTGGCATCGGCAGGTTCTCATGCTGTTGATCGCCGAGGAGCCCGACCGCGATCGGTTTCCGGCGATCGCACGGACCAGTTTCGGGCTTTGGGTGCTGCATAAAGGCGAACTGATGTTTCCGGGGTCTCCGGAAATAAAATTGCTGGAAGCGATCGTTCGAACCATCGACGATCGTTTCGACCTGTTGTTCGAGTCTCGTGCGGCCACGGGATCCGTGGCTTATCGTCAAATGATCAAAGACGTCGACAATGAAGTCACCGCGGCGACGGCCATTTTGTCGGCAATGACGGATCGGACGTTGGCCATGGAGGGCGGTCGCGATTCGCTGACCAAACTTTTCAATCGCCGTTTCTTGCGCACGGTCATGCAAAAGGAAGTCAGGCTTTCGCAGAGTTCTGGCGATCGATTCGGCGTCGTGATGGTCGATGTCGACCATTTCAAGTCCATCAACGATCGATTTGGTCATGATACCGGTGATGGCGTTCTCAAACAGATCGCCGAAATTCTGGTGAGTTCCGTACGCGCCGGTGATTTCGTCTTCCGTTATGGCGGTGAGGAGTTCCTGCTGTTGGTTGGCGGAATGACGAAAGATTTTCTTCTGATGATCGGCGAAAAGGTCCGTTCGGCCGTCGAACAATATGCCTTTCGCACCAGCTTGGGCGACCCTTTCAAGGTGACCATCAGTCTTGGTCTGGCTCTGCACGACGGACATCCCGATTTTCAGCGCTTGATCTCGTCTGCCGATGAAGCGCTTTTCGACGCCAAGCGCGATGGGCGCAATCGGGCCCGGCTCTTCAAACCGTCTTCCGTCAGCAACTCTTTGCAAATTCCGAAGGAGGTGTTGGCGGCCGACAGGCCGTCCCTGGACGCCATGCAAGGGCGCGATTGCCCTTGAGGTTACACCGAGAAGGAAGAGCCGCAGCCGCAGGTTGATGTCGCGTTTGGATTCGTGACGGAAAAGGCGCTTCCGATCAGATCTTCGACGAAATCGATGGTCGAACCGGCCAGCAGATCGAGCGAAACCGTATCGATGACCAGGGTGACGTCGTAAAATGAAAAGGTCTGGTCGTCGTCCGTCTTTTGGCCATCCAGGGAAAAGCCGTAAGAGAAGCCCGAGCAGCCGCCGCCGCTGACGGAAAGACGGAGCATCAGGTCCGGGTTGCCTTCCATCTCACGCAACTTCTTGACGCGGCGCGCAGCGTTTTCGGTCAGCGACACTTGGCGTTCGAGGACAGTGGCTTCCATAACAATGCTCCAGGCAAAACGGTATAGGCCTTATCTGGTGGAACGAGGAGAGAATGTCAAACCTTGGCTTATCTGTTGAACCTCTTGCCATCAGCGGTTAGTGTCCCGTGCTATGTCGATTTCCCGCAATCTCGCGCCTTACGCCTGTCATCCCGACCAGAGCCGGGGGCGTCGGTTCGCCGAACCCTTAAGCGAAACCCGCTCGCCCTTCCAGCGCGATCGGGATCGCATCATCCATTCCGAGGCTTTCCGTAAGCTCAAATACAAGACGCAAGTGTTCGTCTATCACGAAGGCGACAATTTCCGGACGAGGCTGACCCACAGTCTCGAGGTCTCGCAGATCGCCCGCTCGATTTCCCGGGTGCTGGGCCTCGATGAAGATCTGGCCGAGGCTTTGGCCCTGGCGCACGATCTTGGCCATACCCCGTTTGGCCATGCCGGGGAAGACGCTCTCCAGGAGATGACCGCGGCGGTCGGCGGTTTCGACCATAACGCCCAGTCCTTGCGGATCGTCACCAAGCTGGAGCGGCGCTATTACAAATTCGAAGGGCTCAATCTTTCCTGGGAAACGTTGGAAGGATTGGTCAAGCACAATGGACCGTTGATCGGCTTTCCCGAAGCGCGGCCCTTGCCGCTGGCCATCGCCAGCTATGCGGCCAAAGAGGATTTGGAACTGGACAGCTTCGCCAGTGCGGAAGCCCAAGTGGCGTCCCTGGCCGACGATATCGCCTATAACAATCACGATATTGACGATGGGTTGAGAGCCGGATTGTTTACCATCGACGATTTGGCCGATGTTCCCCTGGTCGGTCCGGTGTTCGCCGCGGTGAAGGCCGAACTTCCGGATATCGATGCCAGCCTGCATATTCATGAGGCGGTTCGCCGGTTGATCGGTCTGATGGTGTCCGACTTGATCGAGGAGACGGAGCGGCGCATCGCTCTGTTTGCGCCGGCCGATTGCAACGCGGTGCGCAGGCTTGGCCAGCCGCTCGTCGCTTTTTCGCCGGCGATGCGGCAGAATGACAAGGCGCTGAAAGCCTTCTTGTTCCAACATATGTATCGCCATTACAAAGTGAACCGGATGGCCAGCAAGGCCCGCCGCGTCGTGAAGGATCTTTATGCGCTGCTGGTCGAGGAGCCGGAGTGTCTGCCCCCGGAATGGCAGGCAATTTGTGATGGCAAAGGCAATCGGGCGACGGCTCGGGCGGTGGCCGACTATATTGCCGGCATGACCGATCGCAACGCCTTTGACGAGCACCGCAGTTTGTTTGATTTGCAAGAGAAACCATGAATCTGTTCAAGACTTTTCGTGACGATATCGTCGCTTCCCTCGCCTGGCTGGCCGATCAAGGGAAATTGCCCACCGGTCTCGACTATTCCAAGGTGACCGCGGAACCGCCGCGCGAGGCCGCTCATGGCGATGTTTCCACCAACGCCGCAATGGTACTGGCCAAGGCCGCTGGCATGAAGCCGCGCGATATCGCTGAGTTGCTGGCGACTGAGTTGAAAAGCCTGCCTTCGGTTGTTGCCGCCGAGGTGGCCGGTCCCGGCTTCCTCAATTTGCGGCTGGCGGACGGATATTGGTATGCCCAGTTGGCGGATTTGTTGGAGGCGGGAACCGCTTATGGCGATTCGGACCTGGGGGCCGGCACCAGGGTCA
>DATNIV010000370.1:0-6963 GCA_035604255.1 Telmatospirillum sp.
CCGTTCCCATGCACCACCGCTGAACGACCAGCCAACCCGGCTTGACCGCCTGCCACGCGAGATAAAGCAGATAGACCGCGCCACCGAACCGCAGCGCATCATAGGCGTAAGGCACCGCCAGCAAGAGCGCTGTAATGCCGAACGCCGCGCAAAACATGTAAAAGACGAAACCGAGCGCCACGCCGCCGAGAGAAATAAGACCGGCCGCCCGCCCCTGACAGATCGAGCGGGAGATGAGATAGACCATGTTCGGGCCGGGTGTCAGGACCATGCCGAGAGCGACAAACCCAAAAGCGATCAGCGTGTACAGTTCGGGCATGGCGGATGTTCCGACGCGTGACGTTCCGATAGGGACGTCCGGTATTTCAACGACAGGCGGCTCGTCCGCCCCTCTCTAAAGGCAAATGGCCATCCCGGCAACGTTCGACAAGGGACAACATTGCGATTCTTGCGGATCTATACACACTCGACGGTTATATTAAGATCACGATGCGTTCCAAAGATGGCATAATCCTTATCTTCCGTTAAAATATGATTGAAAAGCCACCGAGCCAGCGAGTTCAGCTCATTATCACTGATCTGATACAGGTCATCTTCTTTCATATTATTTTCGATAATTTTTATTTTTTCCAAAAACGCACCATGCGTTTCAATATGCTCCGGCAATTCACTAAAACCAATATTATTCATATAAAGTTCTTCATTGGAAAAATGCTCAATAGCATGACGAACCATCAACGAAATATAATCTTGCAACTCTTTCCGGGAGTGACTTTTTCTGAAAGCATAAAGGTTGCTTATTTCGGTTATCATCGACTTGTGCTCATCATCTAAACTATGAACACCGACACTCATATTATCAGACCATGATATTAGTGATTTTAACCTCATCATCCCCTCTCAATAACAACCTCCGGTCACGCCCCGAACGCCTCGGGAAGACGCCACCGCGCGGTGATCGCTCGCGTGCGCAATCCGGCGGCCGGCCGCCAAAGCGCGGAAAGTCAGCCAATTTTGGCCACCGACCATAGTCCGTGTCGACATTAATATTCAAAAAGTAGGGATTTGTTTCTTTTAACGTGATCGCCGTCAAAAAAGCGTCATTAGATCGTTTGGCCGGATCAGTCCATTTTGTCGGAATCATTCGCCCCCAATCCGACAAGGAGGGACTCTTGCTGCGACGACTGCTCTTCGGGCTTATTCTGGCGCTGGCCGGAACCGCCCCTCTGGCTGGACCGGCCCAGGCTCAAACGGCCATCTGCTATAACTGCCCGCCCGAGTGGGCCGACTGGGCCGCGCAGATCAAGGCGATCAAGGAGCGCACAGGCGTCACCGTGCCGTTCGACAACAAGAATTCCGGGCAGTCCCTGGCGCAAATCCTGGCCGAAAAAGCCAGCCCGGTCGCCGACGTCGCCTATCTGGGCGTCACTTTCGGTATTCAAGCCAAGAAGGAAGGCGTCACCGCCAGCTACCGGCCGGCCAAGATCGAGGATATTCCCGCCGGCCTCAAGGATGCCGACGGTCAATGGTTCACCATCCACTCCGGAACGCTGGGCCTCCTGGTCAATGTCGAAGCGTTGGGCGGCAAGCCGGTGCCGCAATCCTGGGCCGACCTTTTGAAGCCGGAGTACAAGGGCATGGTCGGGTATCTCGATCCGACCTCGGCCTTCGTCGGCTATGTCGGCGCCGTGGCGATCAATCAGGCCCGCGGCGGCAGTCTCGACGATTTCGGACCCGGCATCGCCTTTTTCCAGGCTCTGGCGAAGAACGATCCGATCGTGCCGAAACAAACGTCCTATGCCCGCGCGCTGTCCGGCGAAATCCCGATCCTCATCGACTACGACTTCAATGCTTATCGCGCCAAATACAAGGACAACGCCAATATCGCCTTCGTCATCCCGGCGGAAGGCACGCTGACGGTGCCCTATGTGATGGTCTTGACCAAGGGAGCGCCGCATGAGGCCGAAGCGCGCAAGGTGCTCGACTTCACCTTGTCCGACGAAGGCCAGGCGCTGTGGGCGAAAGCGTTCTTGAGGCCGGTTCGCAGCACGGTCCTCCCCGCCGAGGTGGCGGCGAAATTCTTGCCGGACAGCGACTATGCGCGGGCCCACACGATCGACTACGGCCATATGGCCGAGGTCGAAAAGACCTTCACCAACCGTTATCAGGCGGAGGTCCATTGAGCGGATCGGTTCTTGGAAGGGACCACCGCATTTTGGTGGTCTTGCTGGGCGCCCCCGCGGTCACGGTGTTCTCCGCCTTCTGGCTGCTGCCGATGGCCCGTCTCGCGGTCTTCGCCGGGACGGGCCCCAGCGGCTGGAACGCCTATCTCGCCGTACTGACCCATCCACAGTATCTGGAGAGCCTGATCTCGACGGTGCTGCTGTCGGTGGCCGTCACCGCGGCGACCTTAGGCATCGGCGGCGTCACCGGTTTTTTCCTCAGCCGGAATGAGTTCCGGGGCCGCAGCGCCTTGGTCGGCATGTTGACATTGCCGTTGGCCTTTCCCGGCGTGGTGGTCGGTTTCATGGTCATTTTGTTGGCCGGACGCCAGGGCTTGATCGGCTTGCTGACCCAGGCCCTGGGCGCTGGCAAGCTGGTGTTCGCCTATTCGATGGGCGGATTGTTCCTCGGTTATCTGTATTTTTCCATCCCCCGGGTTCTCTTGACCGTGATGGCCGCCGCCGAAAAATTGGACCCCGCTCTGGAGGAGGCGGCCCGTTCGCTGGGCGCGTCGCCGGCTCGCGTGCTGCGCGATGTCTTGCTGCCCGGTTTGAAACCCGCCTTGATCGGCGCCGGGGCGCTTTGTTTCGCCACCGCCATGGGCGCGTTCGGCACGGCCTTCACCCTGGCCACACGGATTTCCGTCCTGCCGATGACCATCTATACCGAATTCACCCTTTACGCCGACATGGCGAGCGCCGCCGCGATGAGCATCGTGCTCGGCGCCGTCACCTGGGCGGCGCTGGCCTTGGCCCGCAATGCCACCGGGGCCAGCGTGGCCGCCGCCGCATGACGCCGCGCCGGAGTGCACTCTTCTGGCCGCAGATGGCCTTTACCATCGCCGTCTGCAGCTTTCTCGTACTGCCCGTCGTCCTGTCGATGACGGCCGGGCTCAGCGTCAACTGGCAACGCGGTCCGGCCGGCGGTCTGACGTTCCATTGGATCGCCGAGGTCTGGGCGCTCTACGCCGAGACGGTGGCCCGCTCACTGGCCATCGCCCTGGCCTGTCTTGCCGGCGATCTCCTGCTCGGCGTGCCCTTGGCCTATGTGCTGGCGCGTCATCCCTGTCGCCGGACCCGCCTGATCGAGGAAATGATCATGTTACCGGTGGCGGTCCCGGGACTGGCCACCGCGCTCGCCCTGATCATTCTTTACGGAAGCCTGCAAGGATTCCGCAGCAGTTCGCTCTTCATCCTGGTCGGGCATGTCTTGTTCACCCTGCCCTTTATGGTCCGGTCGGTCCTGGCGGTGTTGTCCGCCCTCGACATCCAGACCCTGGAGGAGGGCGCCGCCAGTTTGGGCGCCGGGCCTTTGCGCCGCCTGGCAACCGTCATCCTGCCCAACGCCCGACCGGGCATTCTGGCCGGATCGCTGATGGTGGTCACCTTGTCGATCGGCGAGTTCAACATGACCTGGATGCTGCATACGCCGCTGACCCAGACGCTCCCCGTCGGCCTCGCCGACGCCTACGCCTCCATGCGCCTGGAAATCGCCAGCGCCTATACCGTGGTGTTCCTGCTGATGATCGTTCCTCTGTTGATCGTCATGCAACTGGCGGCGCCCGGGTCCTCCAACCAATCGAAAGGCAAGCGATGACGACAAATGACCAAGCCTTGTCGGTGCGTCTGGAGGGCTGCGCCAAGACCTTCGCCGACGGCACGAAAGCGCTGCTGCCACTCGATCTGACGATCGGCGCCGGTGAGACATTGGCCTTTCTCGGCCCCTCGGGCTGCGGCAAGACGACGCTGCTGCGCCTGATCGCCGGGCTCGACAGCCCCGATCCCGGCGGTCGGGTGTGCTTCGACGAGCAGGACGTCACGAAGGACCCCATCGAGCGGCGCAAGGTCGGCATGGTCTTTCAAAGCTACGCCCTGTTCCCCAACATGACGGTGGCCGAGAATATCGCCTATGGCCTCAAGGTCCGCGGCGTGCCCAAGGATCAGCAACGAACGCGAGTCGATGAGTTGCTGACGATGATGCGCATCATTCCCTTGGCCGACCGGGCCATCGATCAATTGTCGGGAGGCCAAAAGCAACGCGTGGCTTTGGCCCGCGCCATCGCGCCCCGCCCTCGGTTGCTGCTGTTCGACGAGCCGTTGACGGCGTTGGACGCGAAACTGCGCGAATCGCTCCGCCTCGAGATCGACACCCTGCTCCGGCAATTGGGGACCACCGCCGTCTATGTCACGCATGATCAGGCCGAAGCGATGGCTTTGGGGGACCGCGTCGTCGTCATGAACCATGGCCGGATCGCCCAGATCGGATCGCCGCATGAGATCTACCACGCTCCGGCCGATCGCTTCGTCGCCGACTTCGTCGGACTGATGAACCGGGTGAGCGGGGATCGACGAGACGGTTGGCTGCATTGCCCCGGCGGCCGTATTCCGACCGGCGCCGGCACCCCCGATGGACCCGCCGACGCCCTATTCCGACCCGAGCAGGTGCGCCTGGCCGATCGCGCCCAGGCCCATGTCCGGGGAACGCTGGCCGCCTCCTTCTTCTTGGGCGACCGCACCCGCGTGCTGGTCGACGGAATCGGTGAACGGCCGGTGATCGTCGATCTGGTGGGCGCGGTCGATCTGGCCATCGGCGATCCGATTGCGCTGGAAATCCTCTCGGTCACCAGCACGCCCGTCGGAGCCGACTGATGCTCATCGCCCAGATCTCCGACACCCATATCAAGACGCCCGGACGGTTGGCCTACCGCCGGGTCGACACCGCGGCGGCGCTCAAGGCCTGCGTCGCCAACATCATGCGACAGACCGTGCGCCCGGATCTGGTGCTGTTCACCGGCGATCTCGCCGATTTCGGAACGGCGGACGAATATGCCCATATCAAGACGTTGCTGGCGCCGCTCGATATGCCGGTCCATCTGCTGCCCGGCAATCACGATAACCGCGACGCCATGCGAGCCGCCTGGCCGAACGCTCCCTGGGCACATCAGAGGGGCGCGTTGCATTATGTCCTCGAAGAGAACGGGCTGCGCATCGTCTGCCTGGATACCGTCATTCCGGGATCCGGCGGTGGACGCCTGGAGGACCAGGACCTCGCCTGGTTGGACGCCACTTTGGCGGAAGCGCCATCGCGTCCGACCATCGTCGCCATGCACCATCCGCCTTTTTTGACCGGCATCGGCCATATGGACGCCCTCGGCCTTGACGGCGCGGACGCCTTCGCCGCCGTGGTCGGCCGCCATCCGCAGATCGAACGGATTCTGTGCGGCCACCTGCACCGGCCGATCCAGGCCCTGGTCGGCGGCCGGTTGGCGATGAGCGCTCCCAGCCCAGCCCATCAAGTCGCCCTTGATCTGGCGCCCGGCGCGCCATCGCAGTTCGTCCAGGAACCCGGCGGCTATCTTCTGCATCTGTGGCATCCAACCGGCGGCTTGATCAGCCATCTGGCGGTAATCGGCGATTTCGGCGGCTGCCATCCCTTCTTCAAAGATGGCGTCCTGATCGATTAGCGAACCCAGGGCAATCGGTTTTTCACCCGATTGCCCTGTTAGCGACCTCGACCCGTCGCGCCTTATGCTGTATCACGGCCTGCGCTTCCCCGACTGACGCCCTGGCGCCTGCCTGGGACGCATCCGATGCACAGACTGGATGCCCAAATGGACTTCATCATCCAAGGCGACACCCTCGCCTTGTTGTTTTTCGTCGCTTTGACCGCCGGCTTCGTTGACGCCATGGCCGGGGGCGGCGGCTTGATCACCATTCCCGTTCTGCTGCTGATCCAACTGCCGCCGATCATGGCGCTCGGCACCAACAAATTGCAGGGGTGCTCGGGCAGCCTGACCGCCGCCATCGCCATGCTGCGGAAAAAGCAAGTCCGCCTGGCCGATGTGTGGAAACCGTTCGTCGCCGCTTTTTTGGGAGCGGGGTTGGGAACGCTCGCCGTTCAGCAAATCAATCCGAAAGCGTTGGATGCCGTGATTCCGCTGATTCTGTTTGGGATCGGCTTTTATTTTCTGCTCGCCCCGAATGCCGGCGACATCGTCAGCAAGCCACGATTGGGCAACCGGCTTTACCGTTATGTCCTGGTGCCGATCATCGGCTTTTATGACGGCTTCTTTGGACCGGGAACCGGATCCTTCTTCTCCCTGATCGGCGTCAGCTTGCGCGGCCAGACCCTGATCAGCGCGACCGCCGTCGCCAAAGTGCTGAATTTCGCCACCAACATCGCTTCGCTGATTTTGTTCGTCATCAGCGGCAAGGTGATCTGGCTGATCGGTCTGGTGATGGTCTGCGGCCAAGTGATCGGTGCCTATGCCGGCGCGCATGCCGCCATCAAGGGCGGCGCTCGCGTGATCCGGCCGGTGATTGTCGTCGTCTGCTTCGCCATGGTCGGCCGCTACTTCTGGCAGAAGGGATTCTTGCCCTTCTGAGTTAGCCGGGCTCCTGACCATCCACCACGCCGGAAATCAGATTGAGCCCCAGCAAAAGCTCCGACGGGAATGCCGTGCGAATCAACGGTATCAAGGCGATTTTAGCGGCCAAGCCGTCTTCGATCCGCCGACGGGCGGCAACCGCATCGGCCACCGGCACCACCTCGAAATGGACGATTGCCCCGGCCTGGAGTTGAGCCATCCGCCCCAAATCGGCACTGATGATGGTGGCGATTTTGGGATATCCCCCAGTAGGCTGCCGATCCGCCATCAGCACGAAGGGCAATCCCGACCCGGGGATTTGGATGGCGCCATGGGCGATGCCGTCGGAAACGATGTCGTGGCCCTTGGCATGC
>DATNIV010000371.1:0-6123 GCA_035604255.1 Telmatospirillum sp.
GCAATCAAGAACGGCAAACCGTCGCCTTGCAAGTCGCGCTGCGCGCCGAACGCCTCGCCCATCAGGTGGAAACCGAATTGGAAGCCGAAATCGAGGCGGCGCAGCCTTTGTCCAATTTACGGCGCCTCAATCGCGACGACACGTCGAGCTTCCTCGAACATGCGCAGAGACTGCAAGCCCTCCATCCGAATTGGCTGACCGTCTCTCTCGGCACGACCTCCGGCGCACAGGTTCTCAACAGCAACCAGCCCGATGGCGCACCGGCCGGCAACAATGCTGACATCGACGGCTTCGCCAAAGCGGTGGAATTGGCCAGAACGACGATCGGCGGTTACATGCCGCCAAACACATTGGCGCCGTCGGGCAGCATTCCGATCCACATTCCGGTTGTTCGCCAGACATCGGTTCGTTTCATCGTCACCTTGGGCATCGAACCGGGAAACTTCGAGGAAACACTGTGGGACGCCGATTTGCCGAAGGGTTGGGACGGCGCCCTGATCGATGCTTCGGGACGCATCATCGCCAGCACGGACCGGCGGCACCGCGGGCAATTCGGCGTGGGTGACAAATTCGACATCGCCATCTGCTGCAAGGACAATGCGGCGATCCATGAAGAGACGTTGCCGAACGGCCTCGCCGTTTACGCGGTCTCGCAGAAAATCCCGCTCAGCGGTTGGACCGTGCATCTCCGGATGCCGAAGGAATCGCTCGACAAACCGGTCCAGCGGGCGTGGCGAATGATTTTCCTGGCCGGTGCTGGAGCGTTGTTTCTCACCGCCTTGCTCGCCAGTCTGGTGGCGCATTCCATCGCGTCGCGGCGCCGGGTCGAAATGGAAGGCGCCGAACAGGTACTGCGTCTGAGCGAAACCTGGCGGCTCTTGGCCGTCGAGACGGCTGATATCGGCACTTGGCATTGGCCTTTTGGCAGCGACAGCATCGAATGGTGCGAGCGATGCCGACGCCTGTGCGGATTGACCAAGCATCTCAACAGTTATGACGCCTTTCTGGCGACCATTCATCCGGACGACCGCAATGCGGTCGATCGCGCCATACTGCAATGCCTGCGCGATCACGCTCCTTTTGAAATCAACTTTCGCACCCAATTGACCGATGGAAGCTCCCGCTGGCTCCGCGCCTCAGGACAGGTGCCCGACCCGGGGTCGGATAAGGCGGCCGGAATTTATGGCGTCATCGTCAATATCGACAAACAGAAGAAGGCGGAGGCCGAACACCGTCTGCTGCTGACCCGCCTGAATTCGGCGCAGGAAGACGAGCGGCGGCGCATCGCCCGCGATCTGCACGATCGGGTCGGCCAAACCGTTGCCGGATTGTCTTTGCGGCTCAAACGCCTCGAGGTCGAAGCGGCGTCCACCGCCATCCAAGACGCTTGCGCCGAATTGAAGAAAATGATTTCCGACATCAGCCAAGACATTCATCGCGCCGCCGTCGAATTGCGCCCGACGGCGCTTGACGACATCGGATTGCGTGAAGCCCTGAACACCTTGCTCGACGGGTGGCGCACCCAGACCGGAATTGACCTGGACGTCTTCATGCGCGGTTTGGACGGCCCCAGACCTCCCCCCGTCATCGAAACCACCGTCTATCGCATCATCGTCGAATTGCTGACCAATATCGTCAAGCACGCCGAAGCGACGGCCGTCAGCGTCACCTTGGATCGCCGAACGGAACAACTGGTCCTGGTCGTCGAGGACGACGGACGCGGATTTGCCGAAGGATCGTCCTTGCCGTCCTCGCAACGCCACCTCGGGTTGCTGGGCATTCGCGAACGCCTGGAATTGGTCAACGGGCATTTGAAAATCGAAAGCGAAATCGGCGCGGGAACGGCGGTCTTCATCCGGATTCCGCTCACCCCCGCCGACCAAGAGGGAGAAGCGGCATGACTCCCATCCGCGTCGCCCTCGCCGACGACCATCCAATCGTGCTGACCGGCATCAAAGCACTGATCGAGACGGAATCCGATATCACCGTGATCAGCGCATCCACCAGCGGCGGAGCCGCCTTGGCCGAGATCGCGGCTGGCGCTCCCGATGTCGCCGTGGTCGATATTTCGATCGGCGATATGGACGGCATCGAATTGATCCGCCGGCTGAAAACCGACATGCCATCGGTTCGTCTGCTGGCGCTGACCGTGCACGAAGATCAAAGCTATCTGAGCCAAGCCTTGTTGGCCGGTGTCGACGGTTATCTTTTGAAACGCTCGGCCGCCGAGGACCTGGTCCGCGCCATCCGCACCGTCGCCCGTCAGGAAATGTATCTCGACCCGGCGATTGCCGCCAAAGCCGTGGCGCCGCCGCCCGCCAAACTTCCCAACATCGACATCCTGAGCGAACGCGAAACGAACGTCCTGCGTCTGCTGGCCCAAGGCTTTACCACCAAGGAAATCGCCGAACATCTGGCCATCAGCATCAAGACGGTCGAAACCTATAAGGTCAGGGCCTCTGAAAAGCTGAACTTAAGGACGCGGGTCCAAATCATCCGTTTCGCCGCGGCGCAAGGGTGGTTCGGCGAATCCACGGACTAGTTTTTGTCCCTCAGCCTTAACGGGCTCTCCGCGCCCTTGGCCGCGCCCTCAATGGGCGCTGGTTTTCCTTTCCAGCCGCCATTGAGGCGGCGGCCAAGGAGCCGGAGGGCCCCGCTAAGGCTTGAGGGGCCTTTTATGAGACTAGGCTCTATTCGAGGCCGGCGGCGTGGCGTACCTCGGTCCGCGCTCGGGCAAAGTCTCCCAGAAACCTGGAGTCGTGCAGCAGAATATTGGCAATGACGGTTCCCGCGATGCGGCCGGCGTCGATATCGGTGGGATAATGCACGCCGGCGACCAGTCGATTCTGCGCGTAGGCGGCCGCCCGCGTAAAGATCTCGGCCGACTTTTCGGGAACCATGACGGCCAACAGAACGCTCGTGACATAGGCGAATGTCGCATGCCCGCTGGGATAGGAACCGCTGCGGTGACGCGGGGCGGCAACCACCTCGATATCATTGCCGATCGGCCGGACCCGGGAATCGACGACGAAAGGGCGCAATCGATCGAATTCGACTTTCGCGGCACCGACAATGGCATGAGCGTCGCTCGCCACCTGACCGAAGAAGGGCACGGCAAAAGGCATATTTTCCGCCGAAAAGCCCTCTCCCAGGACATCGGCAAACCGCAACACCGAAATCGCACCATCAGCATGCGCATGGTCCGCCTCAAGAGGACTTCGCCGTAAGGACGCGTCGATAACGGCCTCCACATCACGCTTTTCCTCGAGAGAACCGGGTGAGGGGGGCGGCGGCAGGATCTGGCCGAGATCGACCTGAGCGATGGTCACATACCGGGATTCGGTGGCGATGGCGGTGGCCGCGTCCGCCCCACCCATCGCCAAAGAAAGAACCAAACAGGCGGCATAACCCAATGTACGAAGAAAGATGACCATATCCGCCCATGTCCCGATACTGACGACTGCGGCAAGGGGCCACGAATGTCGCGATGGGGTCAAGCCCGGAAAATCCTGACGTAAGATGACAAATCATCGCGCCGTCGCCCGATTCGGCCTGTCTTATCGCTGTTGATGATTGACTCGTCCGCCGCAACTCCCTATACACCGATCCTCCCTTTTTCCTGGGCCGTTTGGAGTTCGAACCGTGAAGCGTACCTATCAACCCAGCAAGCTCGTCCGCGCCCGCCGCCACGGCTTTCGTTCCCGTATGGCAACTGTCGGCGGCCGTCGTGTCGTCTCAGAACGTCGTTCCAAAGGCCGCAAGCGTCTTTCAGCCTGACCTCGTCGGCTTTGCCGACGAATCGCGGCAAAGCCGTGCCAGACGTGCAGGTGGCCTTGTCGACAGAGTCTGGCAACGAAGTATTCGGCACGTCGGTGGTTTCGCCGACGGAACGCCCCCATGACACCCCGAACATGCCACCGCCGACAATCGGGCGCCTGACGCGTCGCTCGGAGTTTCTCCGTGTCGCCGGCCTGCGCTGCAAGTGGGCGACCCCTGGCCTGATTTTGCAAGCGGCCCCCGCTGCAGAAGCATCTCCCCCAACCGCCCCCTTCTCTGCCCCCCCCTTGGGAAGAGAGCCGTCGGCGGCTCTGCGCGTGGGATTCACCTGCAGCAAGAAAGTGGGCAATGCCGTGGCGCGCAATCGGGCAAAACGGCGCTTGCGCGCCGCCGCGGCGGCGATCTTGCCGGTCCACGCGGTGCCCGGATACGACTATGTGCTGATCGGCCGGCAAGAAACCTTACGCCGTCCCTACGCTCTGCTCTTGCAGGATTTGCAAACCGCGTTAAAACGTGTGTGCGCGAACCATAGTGGCAATCGCGCGGATCGTCCGTCCCATGCCAAGCAGAGTGGTCAAGAGGTTTCATGAAACTGGTCAGCGCATCGCTCCGTGGCTTGATCCGCGGCTACCAGTTGCTAGTATCGCCAATTCTGCCGGCGCATAGCTGCCGGTTTTTGCCCAGTTGTTCGGCTTTTGGAATGGAAGCCCTGGACAAACACGGCGCTCTGGTCGGCTCATGGCTGACCGTCAAGCGCTTGTCGCGCTGTCACCCGTGGGGCGGCTCCGGTTATGATCCGGTTCCCGAACCTAAAGCCCACCACGCCCGCGGCCGCCACGATCATCGCGGCGGCTCCTGTTGTCCCACTGGCTCCCGTTAGCCCGCCCGGCCCTACCGGAAAGAAAGTTATGAACGAACAGAAGAACATAATCCTGGCGATCGCCCTTTCGGTAGCCATTCTGCTCGGTTGGCAGTTTTTGATGCCCAAGCCGCCGGTTCCTCAGGGACAGGCGCCAAGCACACAGACCGCCACGCCGGCCGCGCCCGACAACCACGCTTCGGCCGTGCCGAAAGTGCCTGGCTCTCAAACGCCCGCCGCGCCGGCGGCCGTCGATGTGGCGGTGGCCCGAGCCGCCGCCATTGCCGCGGCTCCCCGCGTGAAGATCGTCACGCCGAGCCTCAACGGGTCTTTCTCGCTTCTCGGCGCGAGGATCGACGATCTGAATCTGGTGAATTTCCACGAGACGCCGGATAAGACCAGTCCGGAAATCACCTTGCTGTCGCCGGGTGCCGGTGTCGGCGCCTATTACGCGGAATTCGGCTTCGTCCCAGGCGAGACCAAGGACAGCGTGCCCGGCCCCGATAGTTTGTGGACGGCCGACAGCCAGTCCCTGGCTCCGGATCATCCGGTCACCTTGACCTGGGACAATGGCAAGGGATTGACGTTCAGCCGTACCTACGCGGTGGACGACAACTATATGTTCAGCGTGACGCAAAAGGTGGAAAACACCGGAACGACGCCGGTGACCCTCTATCCTTATGCCTTGGTGTCGCGTTGGGGAACGCCGAAGACCCAGGACATTTACATCCTGCACGAAGGCGCCTTGGGCGTGTTGGACGGTACGCTCAAGGAAATGAAGTACAAGGCCCTGCGCGAGGAAGATCACCAGCGTGAGGAAAAGAGCACGGGCGGCTGGATCGGATTTACCGATAAATACTGGCTGACCGCGCTGGTTCCCGATCAGTCCATGGCGGTTTCCGCACGGATGAACTGGCGTTCGGTCGAAGGCGTGGACCGCTATCAGGCCGATTGGCTGGGCTCCGCTCTGACCGTCGCCCCCGGCGGCACCACCGAAACCTCCAGCCATTTCTTCGCCGGCGCCAAAGAGCTTTCCAAGCTTGACGCCTACGGCGAGAAGCTGGGGATCCCGCGGTTCGATTTGGCCATCGACTTCGGATGGTTCTATTTCCTGACCAAACCCTTCTTCTATTTCCTGCGTTATATCCATTCGCAGGTGGCCAATTTCGGCATTGCCATTCTGATCTTCACCGTGGTCGTCAAGGGGGCGTTCTTCCCCATCGCCAATAAGTCCTACAAGGCGATGAGCAAGATGAAGAAGCTGCAACCCGAGATAAAGAAGCTTCAGGAACGTTTCGGCGACGACAAGGCCCGGCTGAACCAGGAAATGATGGCTCTCTACAAGCGTGAGAAAGCCAATCCGGTGTCCGGCTGCCTGCCGATCGTGATCCAGATTCCGGTGTTCTTCGCCCTATACAAGGTGCTTTACGTCACCATCGAAATGCGGCAAGCGCCCTTCTTCGGCTGGATCAAGGACCTCTCGGTTC
>DATNIV010000372.1:0-5080 GCA_035604255.1 Telmatospirillum sp.
CGATCATGCCAGCAAGCGGTTTCGTCCGATGGCGAGCGGCGCGATGCCGCTTGTCCATGGCATGGCGTTGATGCCGCTCTTGCTGATCGGCGCGGTGGCCCTTGGATTTGCGGTCTCTCCAGCCTATCTGACCGTATTGGCGCTTTACTACGCGCTCACCGTCGCCTATTCGCTGTATTTGAAGCGGCGTCTGTTGATCGATGTGGTCACCCTGGCCGTACTCTATACGTTGCGGATTCTGGCTGGCGGTGCCGCTATTGGATTGGCGCCATCGCCCTGGCTACGGGCCTTCTCCATCTTCCTGTTCCTGTGTTTGGCTTTGGTCAAGCGCTATGTCGAGTTGATCGGCCGGCTCAAGCGAACCGCCGGAGATCCCAGCGGACGCAGTTATCAGCTTGACGATCTGCCGATCCTGTCGTCGTTGGCGGCGGCGAGCGGCTATAGTTCCGTTCTGGTGTTGGCGCTATATTTTCACAGTCCGGAAGTATACGCCCTCTATGGTAATCCCGAGCGGCTTTGGTTAACCGTCCCTCCCATGCTGTACTGGATCAGCCGTATGCTGCTTTTGGCCCATCGTGGTGTGCTGCATGACGATCCGGTCGTCTTTGCCGTCACCGACCGTGCGAGTTTGGCCGTGGGGGGGATTATCTTGGCAATCGTGATGGTGGCGGTGTGAGCGTGGCAAGGACTTTGATTTCGTCCTGGGGCAATCTTGGCCGGGTCGAGCATCTCACGGCGATCCCTTCCTTCCGCGATGAGCTTCCCTCGGCTTTGGGCGAACTGATTGCGCAAGGGGGATCGGTTCTGGGCTATGGGTTGGGTCGCTCCTACGGCGATTCCTGTTTGAATGGCGGGGGCGGCCTGCTGGTCACGGAGCGGCTGGATCGTTGTCTTTCCTTCGATAGGACGACCGGTGTCTTTCGCGCCGAAGCCGGGTTGAGCATTGCCGAACTGAATCGCATCACTATTCCCAAAGGCTGGTTTGTCCCGGTGACACCGGGAACCAAATTCGTGACCCTGGGTGGGGCGGTGGCCAATGATGTGCACGGCAAAAATCATCACGTCACTGGAACCTTCGGTCGTCATGTCCGCCGGTTGGGACTGCTGCGCTCGGACGGAAGCGTGATCGAATGTAGTCCGGACCTGGAGGGGGACCTTTTTCGCGCTACCATTGGCGGGTTGGGGCTGACCGGATTGATCGAATGGGTGGAGATCGGTCTGGAGCCGATCGTATCGGACGAGATCGAGATGGAAAGCATTCGTTTCCGCAATGTCCATGCTTTCTTTGAACTGTCCGCCGAGAGCGCCTCTTGGCCTTACACGGTGTCGTGGATCGATGTCCTGAGCCAGGGTGCGGCGCTCGGTCGCGGTATCTTCATGCGTGGCCGACATGCGACGACGGGCGGGTTCCAGTCCAAAGGGTCCGGGCCGGCCCTCACCGTGCCGGTGACGCCGCCCATGGGGTTGGTCATGCCATTGTCGGTGCGGATTTTCAACGAAGCTTATTATCGCCGCCCCGGAGCGACTTATAGCGGACGGACCCGTTTCGACCCGTTTTTCTATCCGCTCGACAGTGTCCATCACTGGAACCGTGTCTACGGGCCCCGTGGCTTCTTTCAGTATCAAAGCGTTCTGCCGCCGGAAACCGCCCAGGCCGGGACGCGTGAGATGCTGAAGCGGATCGCCGCCTCGGGGCAGGGCTCCTGCCTGGTCGTCTTGAAGAATTTTGGTGACGTTCCGTCGTCCGGAATGTTGTCCTTTCCGGCGGCGGGAACCACTCTGGCGCTTGATTTTCCCAATCGGGGTGAGCGTACTTTGGCCCTGTTTGCGTCGCTTGACGAGGTGGTCAGCACGTCTGGTGGTCGCCTTTATGCCGGGAAAGATGCGCGCATGTCGCCTGCGATGTTCCGGGCTGGTTATCCGGAACTGAAAGAATTTCAGCCCTTCGTCGATCCCGCTTTCTCCTCCGATTTCCAACGGCGGGTCATCCTCGGCTGATGAGAGAGGAATAAGGATATGGTGGGAGAAGGGGTGATCATTCTCGGTGGGACCTCGGCGGTGGCTGAGCATTATGCCCGTCGACTGGCCGCGCGAGGGGCCCGCTTGTTGCTGGTGGGACGCAATGCCGAACGGCTGACGCCCATCGCCGGCGATCTCCTGGTGCGCGGAGCCGCGTTTGCGGAAACAGCGGTGCTCGATTTGGCGGAGCCGCCGGCGGAAGGCTATCAAGCGGCCTGGAACGGACTTGCCGAGCGGCTGGGAGGCACGGTGGATGTGGTGCTCCTGGCCTATGGGGTTTTGGGAGATCAAAAGGCCGCCGAGACCGATCCGGCCGAGACGGTGCGCTTGCTGTCTTCCAATATGGTGAGTGCCTGCGCCTGGATGACCGCCGCTTCCGTCTCGATGGAGCAACAGGGGGCGGGCTCGTTGGTCGCGATTTCGTCGGTGGCCGGGGACCGCGGTCGTCAGTCCAATTACATCTACGGCGCCGGCAAAGGGGGGCTGTCGGTGTTCATGGAGGGACTGGCCCACCGCTTGGCCGGTACGGCCATCCGCGTGCTGACCGTCAAGCCGGGATTCATCGATACGCCAATGACCGACGGGATGGCCAAAGGGGGGCCGCTGTGGGCGACAGCCGACAAAGTGGCTGCCGACATCGATCGCGCCGTTGGCAAAGGCCGCGTTGTCCTCTATACGCCGTGGTTCTGGGGGCCGATCCTGTTCGTGGTTCGCCATCTGCCGCGGGCGATATTTCATCGATTGAAGATCTGATTTCAGGCAGAGCATTTTTCTGAAGGGGCTGTCGTCCGTGAAGGAATCTAAGACGGGCTGTATGCTTGGGCATAAGGCGGTATATCCGCAATCTCAATTGCTGGATTTGCGGGAGTTTCCCCCTGAAATCCGGCAAATTGATTTTTTCGAAATTGGCACTTTCCTTGGTGAATCGAACATGATTCCATCGTCCTTGAGACTTGCGTTGAGGGAACGATGACGCTTTAGCGTAGTATTGGAAGGCTTAGAAGGCCCCCATCGCGGTGGTTGTTGCCGGAAGGTACAACGGGGTATAACCCTGTCTCATGGGGATTTCGATAAGGATTTTACCTTGAACGTCAACAGCATGACCGGCTATGCCCGGACGCAAGGACAAGATGACTCCATAGCCTGGGTTTGGGAGATCAAAAGCGTCAACGGCCGAGGCCTGGAAGTGCGCGCGCGTCTGCCGGGCGGTTACGACTATCTGGAGGTGATGGCGCGCGATGCCATCCAGAAGCGCTTCAAGCGCGGCAATCTCACCTTTTCGTTGAACGTTGACCACCTCAAGAAGGAAACCGGGCTGGTCATCAACGAGGTCGTTCTTGCCCAATATGTGGAGGTCGCTTGCCGGTGGCACGAAAAAGTCCCAGGACTGGCGCTGCCGCACATCGACGGATTGCTGGCGCTGAAGGGCGTTCTTGAGGCGGGAGAAGAAGACGTCGCTCCGGATGTCGCTGAGCGCCGGACCAAAGGGATGCAGGCGAGTTTCCAGGAAGCGCTGGATGCCATGGCCGCTATGCGGGCGGCCGAAGGATGTCGCTTGGCCGAGGTCCTGGGCGAGCAACTGAAGGAAATAAACGGGTTGGTCGCCCGTGCCGAATCTCTGGCGACGTTTGACCCGGCGGCGGTCAAGGAGCGGTTGCGGGCTCAGGTGGCAGCGCTTCTCGATGCCGTGCCGGCATTGTCGGAGGACCGTTTGGCGCAGGAGGCGGCGTTGCTGGCCAGCAAGGCTGATGTGCGCGAGGAATTGGACCGTTTGAAATCCCATCTGGCCGCAGCCCTGGATATGTTGGACTCTGGCGATGCCATCGGACGGAAACTGGATTTCCTGTGCCAGGAGTTCAACCGCGAAGCCAATACGCTGTGCTCCAAGGCCAATGATATCGAATTGACGCGAATCGGCTTGGCTCTCAAGGCCATCATCGAGCAGTTTCGTGAACAAGTGCAAAACATCGAATAACGGCAGGTTCTCCGATGTCCGACTCTGGTTCGATTGTAGCCCCATCCATTCGCCGACGCGGTCTCATGCTGGTTTTGTCGTCGCCGTCGGGTGCCGGAAAGACCACCATCTCCCGTGCCTTGCTGGCCGAAGACGACAATATTGTGATGTCGGTTTCGGCGACGACACGGGCGGCAAGGCCCGGAGAAGTGCAGGGCACCGACTATTTTTTCGTCGAGAAAGACCGGTTTTCCGCCATGGTGCAAGGGGGGGAATTGCTGGAGCATGCTCGTGTGTTCGACAACGATTACGGAACACCGCGGGCACCGGTCGAGGCGGCACTTGCCGTCGGCAAGGACGTCTTGTTCGATATCGATTGGCAAGGAACCCAACAACTGCGGGAAAATGCGCGCGCCGATTTGGTGAGCATTTTCATCCTGCCACCGGCGTTGGTGGAATTGGAAAAGCGATTGCGCGGTCGCGGTCAGGACAGTAACGAGGTGGTGCAAAAGCGTATGGCCAAGGCCGGTGATGAAATGAGTCATTGGCCGGAATATGACTACATCATCGTCAATGTCGATTTGGCGAGCAGCGTTGGCGCGGTCGAGGCCATTCTCACGGCCGAACGGTTAAAACGCAAACGCCAAGTCGGTTTGGCCGATTTCGTCAACGGGTTGCGGGGTGAGGTTTAACCCCTGGCATCGAGCACACGGGCCAGGGCGCAAAAGTCTTCGACCGCCAATTCCTCCGCCCTTGCCGTCGGCGTGATGGCCGCCGATGCCAAGAGAGCGTCGGAATCACCAAGCGATTTCAGACTCGATCGCAGCATCTTGCGTCTTTGTCCAAAAGCGGCGGCGGTCACTTTTTCCAAAGTTTCCATGCGCGCCGATCCCAAAGGCTCGGCGCGTGGAACCAAGCGAACCACGGTGCTGACAACCTTCGGCGGCGGCGTAAAGGCCTCGCGCGCGATGTTGAACAGGGGGTGGACCTCGCAGCGCCACTGCGTGACGACGGACAGGCGCCCGTAATCGGCGCTACCCGGCGCGGCAGCCAAGCGGTCGACCACCTCTTTTTGAAACATCAAGGTCAGGCTTTCGAAAGCGTCGG
>DATNIV010000373.1:0-3967 GCA_035604255.1 Telmatospirillum sp.
AGCCGGTCTCGCCGTCGACATTCCTCGACACCATCCTTTCGGTTCTTGGCCGGGGACAGATTCTCGACAAGCCGGACAGGCAAGGCACCCGCGCAGCCGGATCCGTCACGGCCGGTTGCCTGACGGGGGCGCGCCTCCTGCTGGTCGAGGACAATGACATCAATCGCGAATTCGCTGGCAAGCTGTTGCGCAGCGAGGGTATCGACGTCGATGAGGCGGTGACCGGCCGGGAGGCCGTCGACAAGGTGCGGCAGCAATCCTACGATGCCGTTCTGATGGATATTCAGATGCCGGTGATGGATGGCCTGCAGGCGGCGCGGCTGATCCGGGGCTTGGCCGAGGCGCCGGGCGGCGAGCGTTTTGCCACGTTGCCGATCATCGCCATGACGGCGTTGGCGATGGCGCATGATGCCGAAAAGAGCCAGGCCGCCGGCATGAACGATCATGTGACGAAGCCCATCGTGCCCGAGCGATTGCTGTCCGCCTTGGTCAAATGGATTCACCTGCCGCAAGATCGCATGGCGACAGCCAGGCCATTCGCGGTGACGGCTTCGGCGGCGGTGGAGTTTCCGGCCGATCTGGCGGCGTTGGGCAGTCTTGACGCGCGGGAAGGCGTGCGCCGCATTGGCGGCAGGCTCGAATCCTATCGCAAACAGCTGCGCCGGTTTCGCGAACACTATCCCGATGCGGTCGCCGAATTGCGGCGCATGGTGCGGGAGAATCGTCTGGGGAACGCGGAGGACTATTGTCACGCGCTGAAAGGCGTTTGTGGAAATATCGGCGCCGTGGCGCTCTATGAAAAGACGGTTGAAATCGACAGCCGGCTGAGGCAGGGAGAGGTCCCGGACGATGCGTCACTGGAAGAGATGCGGGTCTTGTTGGCGTATGTGATGGCCGATATCGACAGTTTGGCGGTTTTGCCCGCTACGGCGGCGGCGGAGCCGCGTGTCGTGCTGAGCAGGACCGAAATTGGTGATCGGCTGGAACGGCTGCGACGAGCGCTGGAGTATGATTTGGGTGAGGCCGAGGGTTTGCTGGCTGAATTGCGCGGCGGTTTGGCCGGCGACGTCAATGAACCGGTCTTGACCGAGATTTCAGCCAAGGCCGACATTTTCGCAATCGACGAGGCGTTGGCGCTGGTCGATGTCTTGCGTGAACGCTTGCAATTCGCAACGTGATTGGGGCGAAACCATGGTTGAATCGGGCAAAGAGCGTCCACGTATTCTGATCGTCGACGATGTGCATGAAAATTTGCACGCCTTGATGAATATTTTGCGCGACGACTACGCGATCATCGCGGCGACCAGCGGCGAACGGGCGCTGGAGCTGGCCGGACGGCATCCTCAGCCGGATCTGATCCTGCTCGACGTCAAGATGCCGGGAATGGACGGTTATTCGGTCCTTGCCCAGTTGAAGGCGAACCAGGAGACGGCCGATATTCCGGTGATCTTCGTGACCGCGTTGGCCGAAGCCGCCGACGAGGCGCGCGGGTTGGATCTGGGCATCGCCGAATATATTTCCAAACCGGTCAATCCCGATTTGCTGCGGCTGCGTGTGGGCACTCAGCTGGCGCTGCGCCGTTATCGCCAGAGCCCGATCGATTTGGATATCGCGATGCGCGCCGACAGCGGTTATCTCCCGACCTTGCTGGTGGTCGACGATGTTCCGGAGAATATTCATGAATTGCTGGAGGCCTTGAAGAGCGACTATCGCATCATGGTCGCCAATTCCGGGGCCAAGGCCATCGAACTGGTGCGCGGCGCGCCGCCGCCCGATCTGGTGTTGCTCGACGTCATGATGCCCGAGATGGATGGCTATGAGGTCTGCCGCCGCATCAAGGCCCTGCCCGCCGGCAATGCCATTCCCGTCATCTTCGTGACCGTGGTCGATGCCGCCGAAAAGAAGGTCAAGGGCTTCGGCTGCGGGGCCGCCGATTACATCACCAAGCCCTTCGACATCGACGAGGTGCGCGCGCGCATCCGCACGCATCTCGAATTGAGCCGGTTGCGCCGGTTTCTCGAGCAATTGGTCGAGCAACGCACCACGCTGTTGGAACGCAGCGAGCGGAAGCTCGACTTTTTCACCCGCCGCGATCCCTTGACCGGCTTGCCCAATCGGGCCCTGTTCGCCGAATTTCTCAGTCTGGCGATTCAGCAGGCCGAACATGGCCCTACGGAATTCGCCCTGCTGTTCGTCGATCTCGACAATTTCAAGACGATCAATGAAAGCCTTGGGCACAGCGCGGGGGATCGCTTGTTGATCGCCGTGGCCAAGCGGCTGCGCGAAGCGCTGCCCGGTATCGAGGCCATCGCGCGGGTCGGCGGCGACGAGTTCAATATCATCGTCGAGCGCGACGCCCATGGTCTGGGTGTCGATCTGATCGCGCAACGCATGATCGACGCCTTGTCCAAGCCCCACCATTTCGATGGCACCAGCTGTTATGTCGGGGCCAGCGTCGGTATCGCGCTCTATCCCGCCGACGGCAGGAATGCCGAAACGCTGCTGAGCAATGCCGGCGCCGCGCTTCACCAGGCCAAGGTGCAGGGGCGCGGCGCCTTGCGCTTCTTCTCTCCCGAGATGACCGTTCGCGCTAAGGACCGCCTATCCCTTGAGGCCGATTTGCGCCGCGCCTTGGACCAGGGCGAGATGATGCTTTACTACCAGCCGCAGATCGACTTGGTCAGCGGACGGATCGTCGGCCTCGAAGCGTTGGTGCGGTGGAATCATCCGCAAAGAGGGACGATTTCTCCCGCCGCATTCATTCCGTTGGCCGAAGAGTGCGGTCTCATCGTCGAGCTTGGCGACCGGGTTCTGCGCATGGCGTGCCGTCAGATCAAGCAATGGTCCGACGCGGGGCTGTCGCCACCGCACACGGCGGTCAATGTCTCGGCGGTACAATTCGGCCGGGGCCATCTTCTTCAGTCGGTCAAGACGGCTTTGGAGGAGGCGGGAGTCTCTCCGGCGCGGTTGGAACTGGAAATCACCGAGAGTTTCGTCATGGTCGACCGCGAGCGCGCCGTCACGGTGCTTGCCGATCTCAAAGCGCTCGGCGTGCGGCTGTCGATTGACGATTTCGGCACCGGCTATTCGTCATTGGCCTATTTGCAGCAGTTGGACGTGCACCAACTGAAGATCGACATGTCCTTCGTGCGTGACATGACGAAGAACAACGGGAATGCCTCGATCGTCAAGGCCGTGATCGCTCTCGGTCACAGCTTCGCTCTCAATGTGATCGCCGAGGGTGTGGAGGAGGAGGGGCAGGCCCGCTCTTTGCGCGCCTTAGGGTGTGACGCGATCCAAGGCTATCTGGTCAGCAAGCCGCTTCCCGCCGAGGAGATGACGCGCTTCCTGGCGTCCTTCACGCCAATCGATATTCCTCTCGATTGACGCGATCAGTCTTTCGGTTCGGCGGTAATCTCGCAGCGATGTCCTGGCGGAATGGAGCGCATCGACGGCGCGCCGCTGTCCGGGTCGTTATACAAAAGGACGGTGCCTGTGTTGTCGCTGGTGACGTCGAACTTGGTGAAGCCGGATTCGATCCTGAGGCCGCCGCACTTCAGCCGCATCATGCCGGTGGGTTGGTCGTCATCGTCATCTTTGGCGCTTCCGCATGCGGAGAGAAGCAAAACGACGGAAAGGGCGGCGAAGATACGAAGCATGGGACAGTCCTGTGGCCAAAGATTGGAAATGTCATTTTCCGCCATCGAACGCATTTCGTAAACCAAAAGGGTGTCACGCGCGACCTGATCCTTCGTTGATCGAAACGACGGTGCTCGATGGCGGGCCAAAGCCATGGCGACGATTCCGTATGAGCTGCGCGCGGGGGCTTTTGGAGACGGAATATCTGTTTTTAGCGCGCATCACTTCCTTGATGGTGGTTTCGCCAGCCAAGGCGACGTCAAGACCGGCATCGAACATGGGCACCATCCCGGCGGCAATCGCGGCCAGTTCGATCTCGTCATGATCG
>DATNIV010000374.1:0-2442 GCA_035604255.1 Telmatospirillum sp.
CACCCGGCGGCAATATATTCGACGAGTTGCGCTTTGCTGGTCACGGGTTCGCCGCTTGGCTGGGCGGGGGCTGACATGGATCTGGCTATCCTTGCGATCTTGGGGGGCTCAGGGATGAATGGCCAATGGCGCTCGCCAATCGCCGCACAGGGCCTGGAAACAGGAAAGAGCAGCAATCACGGCGGTATCGGCCCGCAGAATCCGCGGCCCCAACCCGACCGGCGTAGCAAACGATAGTGCGCGCAAACCGTCAAGCTCGGATTTGGAGAAGCCGCCCTCCGGTCCCACCAGGACCGCGGCCGGACCGACAGCGCCGCCGGCCAAGGCGTCGGCGATGGGAACGCCGCCGCCGCCTTCGTCCAGCAGGAAGAGCCTTCGGCTGGCCGACCACGTCTGCAAAACCGTCTCCAAGGCAGTCGAATCCCGGACCTCCGGCACGCTCAGTCGTTCGCACTGTTCGGCCGCCTCGACGGCGATCGCCTTGAGACGGTCCTCATTGACCCGGGACATGACCGTGTGCCGGGTAAAGACGGGAACCAAGGCCGAGACTCCCAATTCGGTGGCTTTTTCGGCAATAAAATCGATGCGAGCCCGCTTGACCGGCGCAAACAACAACCAAAGATCCGGCTCCGGAGTCTGCGGCCGCAGTTGCCGTTCGATCGCAACCGTCAAATCCCGTTTGCCGGCATGGTTGATCCGCGCCAACCATTCTCCGTCGCGGCCATTGAACAAAGCCACGGGGGTGCCAATCTGCGAACGCATAACGTTCAGCAGATAGTGTGTCTGTTTTTGTTCTAAAACGAGCGACGCCCCTTCGGTCAGGGAAGCGTCGACGAACAGACGAACTTTCGGTGATATGTCCATTCCGGCCTTTGCAGTCTGCGATACGGCCCCTAATGTATAGCGTCATGAAGACATCCTCTACCTTGCTCGGAGATATCCCCGTCGGCGATTGGGTGGACCGCCTGTCGCCGCTGTCGCTCCGTCCCTATCTGCGATTGATGCGGCTTGACCGGCCCATCGGCACATGGCTGCTGCTGTTGCCCGGATGGTGGAGCATCGCTTTGGCGGCCAAGGATTGGCCCGATCCACGCCTGCTGATCCTGTTCGGGATCGGCGCCGTGGTGATGCGCGGCGCCGGTTGTACGTTCAACGACATCGTCGATCGCGATTTCGACGGCCGGGTCGCGCGCACCGCCACGCGCCCCATCCCATCCGGCGCCGTCACCTCTCGCCAAGCCGTCTTGTTTCTCGCCCTGCAGTTGGCCGTAGGCTTGATCATCCTGCTGCAATTCAACATGACGTCGGTCGCGCTGGGAACCGCCTCGCTGGCCTTGGTTTTCACTTACCCTTTCATGAAGCGCGTCACCTATTGGCCGCAAGCCTGGCTGGGATTGACCTTCAATTGGGGGGCGCTGCTTGGTTGGGCAACGGCCGGCGGCGGCCCGCACTGGGCTCCGCTTTTGCTTTATGTCGGCGGCATCTTTTGGACGCTGGGCTATGACACCATTTACGCGCACCAAGACAAGCAAGACGACGCTTTGATCGGTATCCGCTCGACCGCGCTACGTCTGGGGCAGGCGACGCCGCATTGGTTGATCGCCTTTTACGCCCTGGCGTTGCTCCTGTTCGCCGGCGCCGGATGGGCGGCCGATCTTTCGTGGCCCTTCTTTGTGTTGTTGGCCGCCGCCGGCGGCCAACTGTTTTGGCAAATCCGCACCCTCGATATCGACGATTGGCGGAATTGCCTCGACAAATTCAAATCGAACCGTGTCTTCGGCTGGCTCATGATGATCGCCATCGTCGCCGGAAAACTGATGTGACCCTTGATCCCCAGGCCTTTATCCGCACCCACACCGAACTCGCCAGCCCTCCGGCTTGCCCGGAGATCAGACTGCATCTGGCCACCGAGATCACCCCGCTTTGGCAAGCGACGGAAACGTTCCTGGACGCCACCAATCTGCCGCCACCCTATTGGGCTTTCCCCTGGGTCGGCGGCCAAGCCCTCTCCCGCCACCTGTTCGATACACCGGATCTGGTGCGGGGCAAACAGGTCCTCGATTTCGCAGCTGGCTGCGGTATGACGGCCATCGCCGCCGCCATGATGGGGGCGAAAACCGCCCAGGCGGCGGAAATCGATCCGGTCGCCGCCGCCGCCATCGCGCTCAACGCCAGCGTCAATGGCGTGACGGTGGACGTCTTGCTCGATGATGTCCTCTCCAGACCCGATTGTCCTTGGGATATCGTGCTGGCCGGCGACGTCTGTTATGAACGGCCGATGGCCGAAAAAGTGTTCGCCTGGATGCGCGCTTGCGCCGCCGCCGGAGCCGATATCCTGATCGCCGATCCCGGACGGGCCTATCTGCCGCAGACGGGGCTCATGAAGGTCGCGGCCTATACCATAGCCTGCAGCCTCGAACTGGAAGACAGGACCAGCCGCGA
>DATNIV010000375.1:0-2460 GCA_035604255.1 Telmatospirillum sp.
TGGTGATCCGCAAATAGTCGGGCAATCCGTAAGACCGCATGGGCCGCACGATGATTCCCTTGCCGCGCAAATGCAAATCGGCCGCCGCCGCGTTCTGGCCGGCTGTTTTGGGAAAGCGCACCAAGACGAAATTGGTGACGCTCGGAACCGACTCAAGACCGAGAAGGCCGAGTTCCCGCACGAACCACTCCCGCCAATAGCTGTTGTGACGGAAAACAAGATCGGCGAAATCGACGTCTTCAATCGCCGCCTGCCCAGCCGCCAAGGCCGCCGATGCGACATTGAAGGGGCCGCGAATGCGATTGAGCACGTCGGCCACGGCCGGCGGGCAATAGGCCCAACCGAGTCGAAGTCCGCCCATGGCGTAAATCTTTGAAAAGGTCCGGGTCATCACGACATTGTCGCCGGCCTCGACCATGTCGACACCGGCGCTGTAATCGTTGCGGTCGACGAACTCGGCATAGGCGGCATCGATTACCAACAAGACATGGTCGGGCAAACCGTTGCGCAACCGTTTCATTTCCGCAACAGACAGATAAGTGCCGGTCGGATTGTTGGGATTGGCGACGAACACGATCTTTGTCCGTTCGGTCACCGCCGCCAACAACCGGTCAACCGAGGTGGTCAGATTGACCTCGTCGGCGGCCACCGGTGTCGCGCCACTGGCCTTGGCGTCGATCGGATAAATCAGGAAGCCGTACTGACTGTGCAGGACCTCGTCACCAGGTCCGGCATATCCGCGCACCAGCAACTGCAACAATTCGTCCGAACCGGCGCCGCAAACGATTCGATCGGCGTTCAAACCGAAGCGCGCTGCCAACGTCAGTCGCAAATCCGCAGCACTGCCGTCCGGATAGCGGTGCATCCCCACGGCCTCAGCCTGGTAAGCGGCGACAGCCTTGGGACTGGGGCCCAAAGCGCCTTCATTGGAGGCCAGTTTGATCACGCGGTCGAATCCGGTCAGCTTGGATTCGCCGCCGGCATAGGGCGTGATGTCCATGATGCCGGGACGGGGAGAGGGAGAGGTCATCTTTGTTCTTCTTAAGGTTAGGGTCTCAGTCGGTCAGATCTTCAGGGCGAAATGGAGCGGGATAACCGCCCAGCACAACAGCGCGCAGCACCGGCTGCTTACGCTCGACCAAGCGGGCGATGCGCCAGTCTTCGGCCGTCAAATGGCCGGAGACTTCCACCAGATGCAGCCAGTTCTCCTCGGTGCGCTGAGTCGCCGCCAGCAATGTCGGCTCGATGCCGGCCGCCGAAAGAACGGACCGCAACCGCGCCCGGCTGATGTCGGGCGTGGTTTCCATCGCCAACCACGACCGGTCGTAGCCGGTGGGCTCCAGAGCCATGCATCCGATGGCCAAGGCCTCCAGCCCGTCGCCGCGTCCCGGACCAGGGCCGGCGAACGGCAAGCGGGCGATGACGCGCGGCAAATCGGGACTATCGCCCATCAGGCTGATCCACCACGCCTCGGTATCTTCCCGATCGGGCATCGGCATAATACCTACCGTGGCGCTGCCTTCGGCAACCGCACGGGTCACCTGTCCCGGCGAACGCAACGCCGTGACCGGCAAAATCGCGCCGAAATGATCGCGGGCCAACTCCAGGTAACCGGCGCCGCGATCGGGCATGAACACCGCCACCGAGACGGTTCCCTGCACGCCGAGCATCCCGCCGATGATTTCTCGCCAAATCCTCACCAGGGAAATTTTCGGGAAGTCGCCATGATGCCGAGAAACCAACCGGCGGAGAATTTCCGCTTCGCGCCCCGGCCGCAGCAGAGCGGCGTTTTCGACACCTTTGACCGCGCCAACCCGTTCGACCACGGCTGTCCGCTGCATCAACAGATCATGCAAGGCATCGTCGATGCGGTCGATCTCCTGCCTGAGATCATCGAGGGTGTTCTCGCTCGCCATGGTCGAATCCACTTAAATCCAAAGTAGGGTCGCAGCCCGAAGTGACGTAGTAGTAGCCGAATCCCTTGGCAAAATCCAATCGTCCATCATGCCTTCTCTCCCTTGGACTTGCCAACTCACTCTTCGTCGCCGTCGATCACCTGTCGGGCGGTGTCCCAGGAAAACCCGGCCCGGCCCAAAGCCGCCAGATCACGATCGCGGTACTCGGAGCGCTGATCGGGCGATCGAAAAGGGCCGAGACGCCGGCGGCGCGCGTAGGCCTCCGCAGCCGCCTGATCGAACGTCTGATCCGCCTCGGCGAAGTCCTGCGCCAAACCATCGATCGCGCGATCGATCACCTCCGTCGCCACGCCGCGCCGCGCCAAATCCTGGCGAATCGCGCGTTGCGAACATCCTCGGCGCAGAAGGGTCCGGCTTTTTCCATCGGCATAGCGCTGATCATCGAGCAATCCGGCGGCCTGATAGCGGTTCACCAGATCGGCGACCAGCGCGGCCCCTTCCGCTGGATCGTCCCCATGCAGCTTTGCCGCCCGATCGACACGAC
>DATNIV010000376.1:0-4947 GCA_035604255.1 Telmatospirillum sp.
CGGGGCATGTCGACGGCGTGGCGACGGTGGTGGCGATCCGACCGGAAAACGAGTCCTTACGCTTTACCTTCGAGGTGCCGGAGCCTTTGAAGCGTTTCGTCGCACCCAAGGGATCGGTGGCGATCGACGGCGTGTCGCTGACGGTAAATGAGGTCGAAGGCGCTCGTTTCGGCGTCAACATCATCCCCCATACGCGAAGCGTCACGGCCTTCGGCGGTTATGTCGTGGGCTCGCGGGTCAATATGGAAATTGACATGCTGGCGCGCTATGTTGCGCGTCTGCTTGAAAAGGACTGAGCGCTTGTCGAATTTTCACGCCTTTATGTCGCCGGTCGAAGACATCATCGAAGAAGCCCGTCAGGGGCGGATGTTCATCCTGATTGACGACGAGGATCGCGAGAACGAAGGCGATTTGGTAATTCCGGCCCAAATGGCCTCGGCCGACGCCATCAATTTCATGGCCAAATATGGCCGGGGTCTGGTCTGTCTGACCTTGACCCGGGAGCGTATCGAACATTTGGGCTTGTCGATGATGGCGCCCGACAATGCCTCGCGCCACCAAACCGCCTTTACCGTCAGTATCGAGGCCCGCGAAGGTGTGACCACCGGCATCTCGGCGGCCGACCGGGCGCGCACCGTGGCCGACGCCATCGACCCGGCCAAAGGCGCGCAAGCGATCGTCAGTCCCGGCCATATCTTTCCGCTGATGGCGCGCGACGGCGGGGTGCTGGTGCGGGCCGGTCACACGGAAGCGGCCGTCGACGTGGCCCGCCTGGCCGGTCTCAATCCCTCCGGCGTCATTTGCGAGATCATGAGTGACGACGGCAGCATGGCGCGGACCCCGGAATTGGTCGCCTTCGCCCGGACCCATGGGTTGAAGATCGGCACCATCGCCGATTTGATCGCCTATCGCCGGCGGCATGACAAAATCGTCCGCCGCACGCTGGAAACCAGTTTCCGTTCGGTGCACGGCGGCGACTGGAAGATGGTCATCTATGTGAACACGGTGGCCTACGCCGAGCATGTGGTGCTGATCAAGGGCGACATTGCCAATGGCGAACCGGTGCTGGCGCGCGTCCACGCCCTCAATGTGTTGGATGATGTGCTGGGCGATCTCGAGTCCGGCAAGGGCGGGCAACTGCGCACCGCCATGGAGATGGTGGCGGCAGAGGGCAGGGGCGCCATTCTGGTGATGCGCGAACCCTTGGCGTCCAGTCTGACCGATCGCGTCAAGGCGCGCCTGGAGGGCCGTGAGGTTCCCGGTCAATTGCGCGATTATGGCGTTGGCGCGCAAATTCTGATCGATCTCGGGGTTTCCGAGATGATTCTGTTGTCGAACACGAAAAAGACTATCATCGGGCTGGAAGGTTATGGCCTGAGCGTCGTCGGCCAACGGGCAATCCCCGACCATGAGGAGATGCAATGAGCGGCGTACGCATTCTGATCGTGGAATCGCGATTCTACGATGAAATCACCGACAATCTGGTCAAGGGCGTGGTCAAGGAGCTTGCCGCCGTCGGAGCCGGCTATAAGCGTTTGATCGTTCCCGGCATTCTGGAAATCCCGGCGGCCATTCGGTTCGCCATCCGGGCGATGGAATTGCGGGCCACCGACGAGCGCTATTCGGGCTATATCGCTTTGGGCTGCGCCATCAAGGGCGAAACCGATCATTATGAGCATGTCAGCCGCGAAGCGATCGGCGGCGTGCAGAAATTAGCACTGGATTACACACTAGCGGTTGGCAACGGCATCCTGACCGTGCATAACCGCGCCCAGGCGATGGAACGCTGCTCTCCGGAGCGGCGGAACTTTGGCGGACAAGCGGCCCGCGCCTGTCTCCGCATGATCGAAATCAAACGCGAGCTTAGTCTTATACCGAAATGACAGCCAAAAAAGGCCGAAAGAAAAACTCCGCGCAGGCGAAATCCGCCGCTCGGCTCGCCGCCGTACAGGCGCTTTATCATGTCGAGTTGTCCGGCCATACGCCGGACCATGTGCTTGACGATTTTCTGGAGCATCACATCGGCGCGAAAGTGTCGCTTGTTCCCGCCGGCGAAGAGGAGAGTGGCGCGGCGGAGGTCGAACATGATTTGACCGCGCCGGATTCCATTCTCTTCGCCGCGCTTTTCCGTGGCGCGCTCTCGCGCCAAGACGCGCTCGACGAGATGATCGCCGGGGCTTTGACCGGGGACTGGTCCGTCGAGCGGCTGGAGTCCGTGCTGCGGGCGATTCTTCGCGTTGGCGCTTATGAACTGGCGGATTGTCCCGATGTGCCGGTTCGTGTCGTCATCTCGGAATTTGTCGATATCGCGCACGCCTTTTATTCCGGCCCCGAGCCGGGGCTGGTGAATGCGGTGCTTGACCGCATCGGACGAGTGGTGCGGGCCGGCGAGATCGGCGGCGATGTCGGGGCTCGATGAATTTTCCCTGATCGCGCGTTATTTTGCGCCGCTGGCGGCATGCCATCCGGGAGCGTTGGGGCTAACGGATGACGCGGCGCTGATCGATGGGCCACAGGGCCGGCAATGGGCCGTGACCGCCGACGCCATGGTCGCGGGCGTGCATTTCCTGCCCGACGACCCGCCGGATCTGATCGCCCGCAAGCTTATTCGGGTCAATCTGTCCGATCTGGCGGCGATGGGCGCGAAACCCTTCGCCATTCTCCTGGCCTCTTGTTTCCCCCGGGATCTTGACGGCGATTGGCTCGAACGTTTTGCAAGCGGATTGAAAACCGATTGCGAGGCCTTTTCCATCGCCTTGATCGGGGGTGACACGGTGGCGACGCCGGGACCACTGACGTTGGCCTTGACGGCGATCGGCGATGTGGCCTCAGGATCGGCCCTATTGCGGTCGAACGCTCGTTCGGGAGACGATATCTGGGTTTCCGGGGCCATCGGGGATGCCGCCTTCGGGCTGCTGGTGGGGCTGGGCGAGGCGGCCTCCCTGGCCCCGGCGGCCCGTCAGTCGTTGCTCAACCGTTATCAATTGCCCTCTCCGCGCGTGACATTGGGGCCGGCGTTGATTGGTTTGGCCCATGCGGCGATGGATATCTCGGATGGGCTGGTCGCCGATCTCGGTCATATTTGCCACGTTTCGAAGGTCGGCGCGGTCATCGAGGCGGACAAGGTGCCGACGTCCTCCGCGGTGCGGGCGGCGATGGCGGCCGGTCTCGGCGGACTCGAGCGCGTTTTGACCGGAGGCGACGATTACGAGTTGTTGTTCACCGCGTCTCCTGACCAGAGAGGGGCGCTTGAGCGGCTGGGACGAACGCTTGACTTGAGTTTGACCGCCATCGGACGGATCATCGACGGCCAGGATGTGCGGGTGATCGACGCTTTCGGTCAAACGCAGGCGCTGAGCGATGGCGGCTACCGTCACTTTCGCGGGTGAGGCATGAAAAAGATCGTTCTGATCGTCGTCCTGCTGGTGATCTTGGCCGTCGGCGCCATTGGCGGCCTGTCGATGTTCGGCCTCGGCCCCTTTCCCAATCTGGTCAACTCGTTTAAGTCGTCGGACCCCAAACCCGTGGTCGAGCAACCCGCGGAAGCGAAGGACAGGGTGTTCGACCTTGGCACCTTCATCATTCCTCTGGTTTCCAAGCATGCGATCGGCCGTCAGGTCGGCATGGATTTGATGATCGTCGTCAGCGCCGAAGCCGCTCTTCGCGTCAGCGGCGAACTTCCTCGTCTGCAAAACGCGATGCTGGTCGATTTGTATGACTTCGTACCGTTGCATTCGGACACGCATTCCGCCGCCGATAAAGAGGCGATCCGACAGCGCTTGGTCAAAGTGGGGAGCCGCTTGTTTGGCGAGGGCGCCATTCGTAACGTGGTGATCAAATCGCTTTACGACCGATGACGCATGAATTGTTTTGCTTCTGGTAAATTGGTCAGTCCAATGCTTGGCCATTTTTTTTCCAAGTCTTAGTCTGGGCGTCAAAACACTCACACTCTAGTTGCGCGAAACCGCCCGTTCTGGCAGGTTGTGGCCGCTGTCTCGTTCGCCCTGTCCGAGCGTGCTCTCCGCTGTGTTCGAGCGGGTGGGGTGAGCGCAAGTAACGGCAGCTCCAGGGGATAGGAAGGACAATAATGGCCTACATGTTTGTTTTGGCTTGCGGGGCGCTGGCACTCATTTATGGAGTGTTCGCCGGTCGTGCGGTGCTGTCGGCGCCTGCCGGGAACGCCCGGATGCAAGAAATCGCCGCGGCGGTGCAGGAGGGCGCGCGCGCCTATCTGAATCGCCAATATTCCACCATTGCCGCTGTCGGCGTCGTCGTCGGCATCATTCTCGGCTGGCGTCTCGGTCTGCATGTGGCCGTCGGCTATGTCATCGGCGCCGTCCTGTCGGGCGTTGCCGGTTATGTCGGGATGAATGTTTCGGTGCGCGCCAATGTCCGCACCGCCGAAGCCGCCAGGTCCGGCGGGTTGGCGCCGGCGCTGTCGGTCGCCTTCCGATCCGGGGCGGTCACCGGCATGTTGGTCGTCGGTCTCGGCCTGTTGGGTGTGGCCGGCTATTATATGGTGTTGCAGCGCTTCGGCTTTGAAGGCCGCCATTTGGTCGAAGGTCTGGTTGCCTTATCCTTCGGCGCCTCGCTGATTTCCATTTTCGCCCGTCTTGGTGGCGGTATCTTCACCAAGGGAGCCGATGTCGGCGCCGACCTGGTCGGCAAGGTCGAGGCCGGCATTCCCGAGGACGACCCGCGCAATCCGGCGGTGATCGCCGATAACGTCGGTGACAATGTCGGCGATTGCGCCGGCATGGCGGCCGATTTGTTCGAGACCTACGCGGTGACCACCGTGGCCACCATGTTGCTAGGTTCGATCTTCTTCTCCGGCGTCGACCAGGAAAAGCTGATGCTGTTTCCGTTGTTGATCGGCGCGGTGTGCATCATCGCGTCGATCATCGGCACATTCTTCGTGCGGCTTGGCGCGAGCCAGTCGATCATGGG
>DATNIV010000377.1:0-2570 GCA_035604255.1 Telmatospirillum sp.
GACCCGTCTTGGCTCATCGTGGCACCTCCGAACCTTACTGATTCAGAGATTCTTCGAGCCGGCAACCCTCAAACTGCCGTTAACCCGAGTTCGGAGCCCTGCTTCATCCGTCAAATGCCTTGAATGCCGTGGGATATCACGGCGATACTAGAGCTAGGTGATTTGAGTGTCGCGAGAATTCCATGATGGTTCCCGCTCGCAAAGCGCGTATGAGGAAAAAAGATCGGGCACGTAGAGCAATAATTTTCCTTTCCGCCATGGCCGGGGAACACTGAGAGCCTTTCCATTAGAATGAAGAAATACGACCATTCCTCGTCACTGCCGGACTTGATCCGGTAGTCCATCTGTCACCAGAGCATCTTTGTCTTGGGGGAAAGGGTAAGTCTGGGGGAAAGGGTAAATGGGCACATCGGTCAAGTCCGCGGTTTTGTTCCACACGCTTAAGGTCCCATTGAAATCACTCACCTTGTTTTTGATCGGCTTACGCCCGAGGAGCAGCAGCAATGGTAGATACCCCTCATTTCAAGTCAGACACCATAATCCGTCGACATTCCGAGCAAGTCACCGCTGAAATCGACGGGCAGGTGGTCGTCATGGGCTTGGCACAGGGCAAATATGCCGGGTTTGACGATATCGCTTCGATCATCTGGCGCCGCCTTGAGTCACCGCAAACCGTCTCCGCGTTGTGCGACGGTTTGGCCCGGGACTTTGCTGGCGATCCTGCCGTGATTCGACAGGATGTCTGCGACCTGCTGGATCGTTTGGATGCGTTGGGATTGCTCGTGGTGGGCCAAGACGACGGACGGTCGGACTGAATGATCCAGACGCATAACGCCCAGGCCGAAGACCGATTGTTTTATGGCTATCGCCTGCGAACGGATCTGCTGTTGCCATCGTTGCCGTCAATGTCCCGGGAGGGAGCGGAGGACATCGAACTGCGAGTAGGGGACGTTCCAGCGCAGTTGTCCGCCGCCACTTGGCGCAGTCCCTTTGTCGAAATCGGTGCTGATAGCGATGTCCTGGCGCGGGTGGGAGAGCGCATCCGCTTCCTGATCCGCGACGGCCGGCAGGTGATCATCAACGAGGCGCCACCATCCCGCATAACGGAAATCGAAACCTTGTTGCATGGTGTCGTCGCCGGCATCCTTCTGCACCAACGGGGCGATCTGGCGTTGCATGCCAGTTGCGTTGTCATCGGCGACCGGGCCGTCGCCATCGCCGGACCGGGCGGCCGCGGAAAATCGACGCTGGCCGCGGTCCTGGTGGCGCAGGGATACCCCTTGCTGACCGACGACGTTTGCCGCGTCCGCTTCGCGAACGGCAGCGCCTGGGCCATGCCCGGTTCATCCCGACTGCGTCTGTGGCCGGATGCAGCCCGGACGTTGGGCCATGCACCCGACACCCTGGCTGTCGGACGTCCAGGTCATCTCAAACGGCAATTGCCCTCCTCCCTTGTCAGTACCAATCCGATCCGCCTGGGAGCAATCCTCCGGCTCGGAGTGGACAGCCGCCAGGACACACCTAGCCTCGTCCGGTTATCGGGCTTGGCAACAGTCATTCGATCGGACGAAGTCCTCTATCGGGCGCGGTTGGGACGTCTTCTTGGCCGAAAGGTCAGCCTGTTCGAGGATCTGACGCGTCTATTGGCGCTAGTACCGATGTTCAGTTTGACCCGTACCGAACGATCTTCTGATCTGTCCGATATGGCGCGACTGGTGATATCGGCGGCAAGCGACGACCGATGACCGGCGGTCGGTTCGGTTGGCTGGTTTCCTATCCGAAATCCGGCAATACCTGGCTCAGACTGATGCTATCCAGCCTGTTGTCGGGCGGTGAGTCCGTCGACATCAACGCGCCCGCCGTCAGAACCGGCATCGCCACGTTTTCCGAAATGGATGAGTTTCTAGGCATCGAATCCAGCGAATTGACCGACGCCGAGATCGCCGACGCCAGACCCGCTCTTCATGCCGCTTTTGCCGCAACCAACACAGAGCCTTTGTTGTTGCGAAAGGTACACGAGCGATTCTGGCACACGCCCTCGGGCGCGGCCGTCTTTGTGCCAAAATTGAGCGCCGGCGCGGTCTATCTGATCCGCGACCCCCGCGATGTCGCGATCTCCTGGTCCTATCATTACGGCATCGGGATCGACCAAGTCATCGAGAGCATGGCCGATGATGATATCGTGCTGGCACGCTCGGAAACCCGTGCCTCAGAACAATTGCCACAACCTCTGGGATCGTGGAGCGGTCACGCGCTGTCCTGGCTTGAGCAGACAGAGATTCCCGTTCTGGTGATCCGATACGAAGACATGTTACGCGAGGCGCTCGCGCCCTTGACGCAAGTTGCCACGCATTTGGGGATAACCACCACTCCAGCGCTGCTGGATTTGGCGGTCGAAACCACCCGCTTCGAAATTCTGAGCGCCCAGGAAAAAACCCATGGCTTTCGCGAACGGCTCTCCTCCGCCACGGCGCCTTTCTTTCGCGAGGGCCGCTCCGGTGGTTGGCGCGAACGTCTGTCGGCGGCCCAAATCGACCGCATTATCAATCGGCACAAGGCCGTCATGGCTC
>DATNIV010000378.1:0-2194 GCA_035604255.1 Telmatospirillum sp.
TGTTGGCCTTCACCCAGGTCAGGGTTTGCCGGACCTGACGCAATTGCCAGGCCTCGAGGGCCGTCCGTGTCAGAGCGCCAGCACCCAGGTCCAGCTTATGCGCGATCCACCGATCGAGAGGGATGGTGGTCGCCGTCATGAGGGGGGGCGCCGGTAAAGCGTCTCGCCATTCAGGCCCGAAAGATTGAAAGCGCAAAGGGGAACCATATGGCGATCCGCTGTGGCGACATGGATATAGCATTGGCGCAGCCGATCGAGATCGAGTGTCCAGGCGTCCTGGAACGCCATGCCGGAGATGCATAAGGTACGTTTGCGGCTTTCCAGGAAGGCGTCAAGGCTGTCGGTCTTCATCACGGCGCTGGGCGACGGAGCGGTGTCGGATTGGTCCGGGGCGGTCCACCGCGTGGCGACGAAACGGCGCGCCTTTTCGGCGTCTCCGCCTTGTGAGCAGCAGCAGGACGATGTCTTCGCTGCGAGGGCCGAGGTTAACGCGCCATTCGCCTCGACGATGAAATCGCCATTGAAGGAGCAATAAGGGTTTTCGGCGGTTCCGGGCCGGAAATCAGTGGCCTTTATCGCCGCTCCGGTTTGCGTCTCGATGGCGTCCAGAACTTCGGGAATGGTGACGCGCGCGTCGTCGCAAGGGGTATCGGGATAGCGGCCGAAGTAGGAAATGGGCTGAAAATGAACGGTTCGCACATGAGGGGAGCGTGCTGCGGCGAAGCGGATGATGTCGCCGATTTGCGACATATTGACGCCGGGAACCAAAACCGGAACCAGCACCACGCCGATGCCATATTTCGCGCAATTGTCGATGGCCCGAATCTTCAGATCGAACAGATCTGTTCCTCTGATGGTTCGGTAAACATCATCGGAAAGACCATCGAACTGCAAGAAGACGCATGCGAGTCCGGCGTCCTTCAGGCGCTGCACATAGGGTTCGTCGCGCGCCAGACGGATCCCATTGGTGTTGACTTGCACAAATTCGAACCCCATGACGTGCGTGAGCGCCACGATGTCGGGGAGATCGTCGCGGAGCGTCGGTTCTCCGCCGGAAAGTTGGATGTTGACCTGTCGTCCGCTTTCTTTCAAGGCCGCGAGGCGGGTGCGGATCTCGCTCATCCCGGGGTCCGTCGACGTGGCGCTGCCCGCCTCGGCGAAACAGACGGGGCAGGACAGATTGCACCGGCTGGTGACCTCGACGAGGACGCAACAGCTTTGCTGGCGATGATCCGGGCATAATCCGCAGTCGAAGGGGCAGCCCCTGGCTTTCTCTGTTGCTGGAAAGGCAGGTGCCGAGAATGCGGCCAGCGAGCCGCCCCAGGCGTGATAGGAGTCCGCGCCGCGCCAGATGACGGTTTTGAACGCGCCATGTTCGGTGCAGGTCTTCCTAAGATAAACAGCGTTGTTTTCGACGATCTTTTCGGCTTCGATCCGCTTGAGGCAGACCGGACAGACGCTTTCGGTGGTGCCGAGAATGGCCGGCTCAATGGCAGTCGTCACGCGGTCCTGCGCCGCCGACATCGGCTGAGCGGCGACAGGCCCGAGAATTTGCGTCAAGCTTTGGCCGGCGTGCCGTTCGATGGCCTTTGTGATCCATGTCGCGGTGTTGAAGCGGCCTTTTGCCGCCGCCAAGCCATCCGGACTGTTCGCCAAGCGTTGGAACGTACGGTGGAAACGGTCTTCCACCGAGACGATGGCGTCGCCTTGGACCATCTTGTCGGCGAGAAAGACGACGGCTCGCTCGTCCAACGCGCAGTCGGAGAAATCGAGATCCGAGTGACAGGCGACAATGCGCGCGACGTCGTGAAAGCCCAATCGTTCTACCTTGAGCGCGCCGGCCATGGCGTGATCGGATTGACCTTTGGCGATGTCATGCAGAAGGCTTCCCGCGAGAACAAGGTCGGGGTTGAGAGGAACGCCCGCGTTAATCAGGCTTTCCGCCAGCTTTTCGGCGACGGCCGCAACTTTATGGACATGGGCGATGACGGCTGCGTTGGGCTGCATATCGCTCAGGATCGTTTCGCATTCGGCCCACCCCGGGATTCCCTTGCGTCGCGCCATGGCACACAGCGCCGCATAGTCCTCGGGCGTGTCCATATCGCGGCGAATGCCTTCGTCATAAACGATGGCGGTTTCCGCTTCCGCCGCGTGGCGGGCGAGAACGGCGCTCAATCCTCCCGTTCCATCGCCG
>DATNIV010000379.1:0-4178 GCA_035604255.1 Telmatospirillum sp.
CCCTCCGCCGCCTCGTCCAGCTCGAACGGCAGGGTCCCGGCCAGGGATTTGACGTCGGCAACGCCGCGCCCCATCAGACGTTTGACCGAACTGACCACCACCTCGGGATTGTCCAGCAACTCGCGGCGCGCATCGGTTCCAACGGTGATTTCACCATCCTCGCCATAAGCGACGACCGAGGGAATGAGGGCCGAGCCCTGCCCGTCGCGCAGAACGGACGTTTGTCCCCCTTCCGTCACCGCCACCACCGAATTGGTCGTACCCAGATCGATACCGACGGCGGCCCCTTTGTCTTCGGCGTGCGGAAGCGGCGTTTCGCCCGGTTCGTTGATCTGCAACAACATCAGATGCCTGGCCTCGTCATGCGGTTTTTGCGGGAGCGGGCTTCTTCTGCCAATTTGCCCAGATATTTCAGACGGGTCGTCGCTCTGCCGGCGGCGTCCAGATCCTCGGTGGCGAACGCCTCGTTCAACGATCCTTCGCACAGCGCGACTTCGGCCTCGGCCTGCGCCGCCAAGACCGTGATCTCTTCCAGAGTATCCGCCTCGGCCAGCGCTTCGCGCATCTCCATGGCCTCCATCAGCAACTCGGGATCGGTCACCGTTGCCGCCTGTTCGATGTCGACGGAACGTCCGGCCAATCGCAAAAGATAGGCCGCCCGCTTGAGCGGATCCTTCAGCGTCTCATAGGCCTCGTTCAATGCCGTCGCCTGGGATTGCGACAAGGCCTTTTCCTTGGGCGACCGGGTGGCGAAGCGATCAGGATGCAAACGCCGCTGAAAACCGAAATACTGCCGGTCCAACAAGGCTGGATCAATCGCGTAACCGCTTCGCAAACCAAGCCGGGAAAAATGATCGATATTGCCCGGCGGCTGCACCGCCCCGCATGTCGCACAAAACAGAGCTCTTGGGGAAATCGGCCCCTTGCAGGACCAGCAGGGCACAATGGCGCCGGACGTCGTCGCTTGGTCGAACTCACTCATGAACACTTGCCCGCTTTCCTGCAGCCAACCATCGCCAGGTCCAGCGGACGCGGCCGGGCGATGGATGAAATTACGCAGGGTTTCAAACGTGGAAGGACTCGCCGCAACCGCACCGTCCCTTTTCGTTGGGATTGCGGAAAACGAACCCGGATTGCAGCTTTTCTTCGACGAAGTCCATTTCGGTGCCAAGAATGAACATGGTGGCCTTGGGGTCGATCAACACGGTCACCCCTCTGGTTTCCACCACTTCGTCCATGGGACCTTTCTCATCGGCGAATTCCAGCGTGTAGGTCATCCCCGAGCAACCCTTGGTCCGCACACCAATGCGGATCCCGGCCGTCGGCTTGCCGCGGCTCTCAACCATCGCCTTGACGCGTTCGACGGCAGCGTCGCTCAAGGTCAAGGGAACCATACGTTCAGCCATGCTTCCAATACCTCTCTTCAAGTCCACCGTCACTGGGCGGCGTCTTCGTGACCGTTCTTTTTCTTATAGTCGGCGATGGCCGCCTTGATAGCATCCTCGGCCAACACCGAACAATGGATTTTGACCGGCGGCAATGCCAAATGCTGGGCGATTTCGGTATTCTTGATCTTTGCCGCTTCGTCCAGCGTCTTGCCCTTCACCCATTCGGTGACCAGGGATGACGACGCGATGGCCGAACCGCAGCCAAAGGTCTTGAATTTGGCGTCTTCGATAATGCCCTCGGCACTCACCTTGATCTGCAACTTCATCACGTCACCGCAGGCGGGAGCCCCGACCAGGCCGGTCCCGACCCCGTCGTCCGCTTTTTGAAACGAGCCCACATTGCGCGGATGCTCGTAGTGGTCGATGACCTTTTCACTGTAAGACATAGGGTCCTCCGTCAAAACTCTTCAGAAACCGCGATCGTCAGTGGTCCGCCCACACAATCGACTTAATGTCGATCCCTTCCAAATGCATCTCCCACAGCGGGCTTAATTCGCGCAAGCGGCTCACAGCCTCGGCAATGTGATTGATCGCATAGTCGATATCTTTTTCCGTGGTGAAACGGCCGATGCCGATGCGCAAGCTGGTATGAGCCATTTCGGCATCCAGCCCAAGCGCGCGCAACACATAGGACGGTTCCAGGGAGGCCGAGGTACAGGCCGAACCGGAGGACACCGCGATATCCTTGACCCCCATCATCAAGCCTTCGCCTTCGACGAAGGCGAAGCTGATGTTGAGGTTCCCGGGAATCCGCAAGTCCGGATCGCCATTCAGATAAACTTCCGGCAACCGTGCGGAAACCCCTTTCATCAACCGATCGCGCAAGGCCAACAAACGCGCCGATTCTGTTCCCATTTCCTCCCGGGCGATGCGGCAGGCTTCGCCAAAACCGACGCACAAGGGCGTCGCCAGCGTCCCGGACCGCATGCCGCGCTCCTGGCCGCCGCCATGGATCAAGGCCTGCAGGCGCACGCGCGGCCGGCGGCGCACGTAAAGCGCGCCGATGCCTTTCGGACCGTAGATCTTGTGACCGGAAATGCTCATCAGATCGATGTTCATCGCGTTGACGTCAAGCGGGATTTTCCCCACCGCCTGGGCCCCGTCGGTGTGGAAAAACACCCCATGTTTGCGGCAAATGGCGCCGATTTCCGCCAAGGGCTGGATGACGCCGATCTCATTGTTGACCGCCATCACCGAAACCAGAACCGTCTGCTCGGTGATCGCGGCTTCCAACTCCTCCAGCCGGATCAAACCGTTTTTCAGCACGGGCAGATAAGTGACCTGAAAGCCTTCCTGCTCAAGATGACGGCAGGAATCCAGCACGCATTTGTGCTCGGTCACCACGGTGATGATGTGGTTCTTTTTTTCCCGATAAAAATGGGCAACGCCTTTGAGAGCCAGATTGTTCGACTCGATGGCGCCGGAGGTGAAGACAATCTCTTTCGCATCGGCGCCAATGATGGCGGCGATCTCTTCGCGCGCCTTCTCCACCGCTTCCTCCGCTTCCCAACCATAATAATGGTTGCGCGAGTGCGGATTTCCGAACCGTTCCGTGAAATAAGGCAGCATCGCCTCGACGACGCGCGGATCGCAAGGGGTCGTCGCCTGATAGTCGAGGTAAATCGGCTGCGTCAACCCGTTGCTCTTCGTGCCTTGCATTGCGGTCATATCACTTCATCCTTGCATCTCCGGCGAACTGTCCGGGCCGGTATTTCTGATCGTCACCTTAGAGCCGGAGTCAGACTTTAGATCGAAGCGGTTCCGCTTCGATCTAAAGTCATCGCGCTCAAAGACCTAAGCGGCGCTGACCGCTCGCCGTTCCTCATTCACACGTTCGGCGCCGAAACGCTGGTTCAAAGCGCCGAAGGCCTCCAAAAACCGATCCACGTCCCGCTTGCCGCTTGCCCATCCCAGGCTGATCCTGATCGCCGAACCGGCCAGCCGGTCCTCGCCCATGGCGATCAGAACATGGCTGGGGGACAGCTTTCCGGAACTGCACGCCGAGCCCGCGCTCACCGCCACCCCGGCCAAATCGAGTCCCATCAGCAGCGTCTGCGCCGCCACCCCCGGAACCGCGAGGCATGAGGTGTTGGGAAGCCTGGGGGCCAGGGCGCCCAAGATGACGAGGGCCGGCACCTTCTCGACGGCGCCCTGTTCGATCGCATCGCGCAAGCCGGCCAACCGCTGGGCTTCGTCCGTTTCGGCGCGGATCTCTTCCGCGGCCGCGGCAAACCCGGCGATACCCGGCAAGTTTTCCGTTCCGCCGCGCCGACGCCGCTCCTGACCGCCACCCTCGATCAAAGGGGACAGAACGGCGTCAGGGTCGGCCAACAACAACGCGCCCGCCCCTGTTGGACCGCCCAATTTATGGGCCGAGACCGCGAGCGAATCGACTCCCAAGGCCATGAGATCGACGTCGATTTTGCCGATCGCCTGCACCGCGTCGCAATGCACGATCGCGCCATGCGCCTTGGCCAGCCGCACGACGTCGGCGATCGGCTGGACGACCCCGGTTTCGTTGTTCGCCAGCATCACCGCGACCAAAGCCGGCTCGTCGCTTGCCGACAACAACCGATCCAGCGCCACCAGATCGACCACGCCATTTTGACCGACGGCGATAAGCTTGACCGACGCCGCCTTCAAAACGGACGGATGTTCGATGGCGGACGCCAAGACGCGCCGCCGCCCCCATCCGGAGATCGCCAAGGCATTGGCTTCCGTGCCTCCCGA